>BNWE01000173.1 GCA_025998595.1 Alphaproteobacteria bacterium
GATAGTCATTGCATCAGCTCTTTGGAACTTGCATCTAGCCTGTTCAAAATAATAGACAAACTGGAAGCCTACCTCACTCTTTAACATAATCTTTAAATTAGCTCCTATTCGTGAACATGGTTAATCATCAAAACAGCGGTCTGGCCATTTCGCGAAAGCTTTTTTACAATCTCAGATACATATTTCCTCATGATTTGGGGGCAATCAATTAGTGGACTGGACAGCATATGAGAAATCCATTTTTCTTTTGATTTATCGGAGTTTTCTCTAGGCAAAACCGTCATCCATTCTCCGCTGTTAGCGCTCCGAGTAGTCAAAACGCAAGCGATGCAATCAGCCAAGTTTGCCAACGCACGAACATCAACCTCAGACTGCTGTCTCTTTCTCAAATCTCCTTCTATGACACTCGCTAAATCCGCTATCTGACCTGTTTTTATTCTCATTTAAAACTCCAATCATTACTAAAAATTGTTGGAATCTTAACATATTTTTAACACTTCAAAAACTACGGGGGTGGTAAGCTTCCTCGCTTAAAGAAACTCGATCTTCGCGCAATCGCAAGCACAACCTTTGGTTGAAATGCGCGCAAACCCCTTACGTCTTTTGAATAATAACCATGTTCACATTTAAATTTTTGCGCCCTGCAGCATCTCAAACTCCATTGTCAAAAAGTGGCAAAAACCTATTAATGAACATGGTTAATCAACAAACATAGCGCTCATTTCTGCTTGTTGCTGTGTCACTGAAACGCTGGACACTGTCTAACATTCTCTTTCTTTACGACAAGTCCTAAAAATAGCCGCATGATAAAGGCTTCCTTAGCCTTTCTTCAGGGACGACTACATACATGAATGGGCCAACACATCTTTCTTTGATGCATTTTTATCTCACCAAGCGCCTTATTTCATCTTTTATAAATATTTCCGATAAAAGAAACTTGACATCGCATCGATATTATGTTATATCTATTTAAGATGCATTTTTGTAAAATAGGAGATTTTAAAATGAATTACAAAAACATTGTCGTTTTTATTTTATTGTTTTTTATACAATCAATTCCTGCAACGCAGCCACCTCCATGGCTTTCAGCAGGAAACGTAGGAGAGCTTATCAAAATTGACCCAAAAGTTTTCGATGAAAACCAATACAACTACGTCGTATTTGAGAACCTTCCTAGACAATCCTCTAGTGCGAAAGCTGTAAATGGAGCCTTCAAACTTTTAAAAAGAAAGGGGAAAATCATCTCTTTTTCAGTACCTAGTATTGAGTATGCATCTGCCGCATCATTACCAAAAGGGATTAGATTCGTAGAAAGTAGCGTAGGATTACAGATTTTTACAACCATGAGCATGTATCTATCTTTCGCTAATAACTCCACAAACAATGACACAAGCTTTTTGGAAGCATGTGGAAAAGAGTTGTTGGAATTTTTCGCTCTAGATCCAAAAGAATCAGCAATGGAATTCAATTCAGTCATGCCAAACGCAGATATGTGGCCCAAAAAGTATCATAGTAAAAATGAAGAAGACGAAAAACTAAAAATGATCATAACAAGGATATAGTGGCATTGTTAACAAGTGTGACGCTATGGCGCAGCTCACTTTTAATGGCAGAAATCGGAAATATGCTTATGGCTCAAAGAGTTGGACCGATAACTGGGAACAGAGTTATCTGCGTTTTGAAAGTATCCTAACGAGATTCGACAATTAGACCTATTGCGAAGGTGTGATTAGAGGCCTTGTGTGTGCCAAGACGAAGGCACGATGAAGATGGAGGAAGGCCCTCCGATAAGGACTGTCCAAGCAGACTTATCAAACTACCTTGCGGTGCTGGGCAGCGAAAGCTTCTGGTACTGAGCGGCAACGGAAAAGGCATTATGAAAATGTCATGTGAGCTGTAGAGAGATCAACGAAAGTGAACTATTCGATTAGGCGTCGATAATTCAAAGGCTTCGTTAAAACATAACTTCGCGAGGCGGTTATGGACAAGCGCAGAGACCAACTTGGGCAAGACTGCGCAGCGAACGGCGTATAGGCAGGATGACTCTACAACAGGCTTCATCGATGCAACTTGGGAACCTGCATGGCGAAAAGCATCAAAAAAAAGATGCTTCATGCAGGGGCGGATGAGCTCGTAGTTAGCGAGGAAGGCGATGAAAGTCGCTGGAGTGAAGGGGCTCAGTTACTTAACCCCTAACTCCGCATAAAATTACCCCCTAGATAAGAAAAAATAGAAAAAAATAAAAATATATCTTGATGTTACGTTTTTGATATGGTACTATTTATGCACCCTAATTAGGCCGTCTATTTTTTGTGAGGAAGAGATGTATTTACCAGAATGGGCACAGAAGTTTAAAGAGCCACGTACGGAAATAAAGTGTATAAAAGGCAAATATTACAAGTATGAAGTCAGCCACAAGTACGACCAGGAGCGTAAGCGTTCTGTCAAAAAGACGGGGCGCTTGCTGGGAAAAATCACGGAGAAGGACGGTTTTGTGCCATCTTCGAAGAATTTATTGCGCGACATTGCCAAAGAATTGCCAAAGGTAGACATAAAAATCTACGGAATTTACGCCTTATTCAATGAGTTACTGAAAGATGAAGTTGTCTCGCTGCGATTTGCGTTTGGTGACAAAACGTCTGAGCAATTGCTGTCGTTTGCGCTGATGCGCTGGGCGTATCAGTCTCCGATCAAACGTTTGGCGGATTACCATTCGCATGATTTTTGTTCGGAATTTTGGAGCAATGATCGCCTTTTATCAGACAAAGAAATCACGTCCACGTTGAAAAATG
>BNWE01000174.1 GCA_025998595.1 Alphaproteobacteria bacterium
TGCAACCTCTGATTTAAATTGCGCGCTATATTGTTTGCTCATATTTTATTATCCTTTTCTTAATACTCAATTATAACCATTTTCTTCCGCTCTCGGGTGCTGGTCTAAAAAACGGGGTGCATATTATAATTACATACGTCAGTACAGTTGGACATGATATACCGATTCCCTGAACAAACCTTCCAATGAGTAATCCTGCGTAACTTGAAGAAAGTGCGCACATCAGGCTTCCGAAAATAAACAGTGATAAACCAGACAATATTATCGGCTTTCTGCCGTATTTATCGCCAAGATTTCCGACCACCAGAGCTCCAATGCAGTGGGCCAATAAATTAATGCCAAGAACAAATTCGACGACAAAGGAAGAAATGCCAAACACACTCTGGATTTCGGGAAAACTCGGCACACAAATGTCCATTTCCGCCGAGCTGAGAATATCCATAATAACTATCACAATGAATAACATTTATTGCGCCTTAATTTTACAAAGTTTCTCAACATCATTGCTTAGCAGCACATCGACGTTAGCTATTATTTTCTCGATATCCCAATTCCACCATTGAATTTTTAGAAGCAGTTCTATCACGTCATCGGAGAATCTTTTTCTGATCAGCTTTGCCGGATTGCCACCCCAAATTTCGTACGATCCGATGTTTTTGGTGACTAATGAATTCGTTCCGATAATTGCGCCATCACCAATATGAACCCACGGCATGATCGTGACGTTATAACCAATCCAGACATCATTTCCAACAACCGTATCCCCCCTTACTCCACCCCATTATAGCATTTTACTAAAAATTCTTCTAATTATTCGGATCGCAGTTCGAAAGAATCCCTTGCAAACATGCCATCCGAGCTTGAAAATACTGAGATCGCTTCGGCAAGTATATGAAATCTTTTTTTTAAAGGGTGTTTTTTGTTTTCAATATATTCTCCAACCATTACGGTGAACAATTGAGCTAAGCTCATTATAAAATAAAGCCTCTTAAATCTATCGTATTTTCTAATTTTAGTTTTTTCGATATTAAATCCTGAGCTTTTTTGGTCTTGAAAACATTTCTCTATTGCAAATCATTTCTGATAGATTTCGGAGTATTGGTGTCCCACGGGGAATGAGGAAAACAAAAACCAAGTGCTTCCATCTTTTGTTATTATTTCGAAATTAGCCTCTCTTTTCCAGGCTTTCACGTAGGCTACAAACTCCGTGTTTTTTCCATCAAAAGACTTTAAATTCAATTTGTTATCGCCGATTTGAATGTTTAGGTTATCACTTATTCTCAGCACATAATTGAATCCATTTTTACTACACAATTGCGCAAAACGGTCGTTTCCAAATCCGCGATCGGCAACTATTGTATATGTGTATTTTTTTGGCAAAAGATGTCGCAATTCCTTTATAAAAGCCTCCTCCATCTTCTTCTGGTCAAATTGTCCCTTTTTCTGGGGATAAGACCTCATTGAAAAATACAAGGGGACAGATCTTCCGCCGAAATCAACACTTGCCATAAGTATCAAAAATTCGTCTGTATCGCTTGTGTAATCAACCTTTATAAGGATATCTTTGCCAGCTTTTATCAAGTCACGCTCCGTTAAAGAGTCCGTTAATAAGTTGACATACTTTCTCCACATGAAATCATTGACTTGAAAATCCTCAGCCTGAAGAACCCTATTGATGCGCTTCTCATTCGCCTTAAAAGTTTGACCATTATCTTGGCTCATAGTTCTCGCCATCGCCCACACACTCGATGATCCTGAGCGCACCATGCCTTGAACAACATGAGGCAAATTCTTTAATAAAACCTTACCTAATCCATCAAAATATTCTGAAATAATTCCAATCATTTTATAGCTCCAACCATAACTCATTGAAATAGTTTACCATAAGTTATGGGGGGGAGTAAGCGTATCCCCCTTTGTCGGAAAGGACTTTCCCGCTTGATACTTCTTTGATAACTCGTCTAAAAAAAGTGAAAACGGGAAAGTCGTACAGCAAGACGCGTTATGGAACATTGCGTTCATCAAAAATTTTATACCACTCGCGATTTGGCAGAATTTTCCAATAATAAGCTTGTCCCCCCAAGCTTCAAGATGATAAAGAACGTTTTTCTCGAAATTATATACATCATTTACATCATCATAATATGTATAGTCGCCAATAATGATATTTGGACGAGTGATAATATTTTTCAGGAAACAAGTTCGCTCCAATCCATCGATCAGCGGATGCAATTTATTCGGCGAAGGAAACATATCAAACTCCTTTTCTCTAAATTTGAACATATTCCAAATTTTCGATGTACTCCATGTCTTTTATCCAATGTTCTACGATAGTGGGATTTGAGTATCTTGTTTCCAGCACTATCGGAGAATTTTCGAATGTGAAGTCCTGGATAATACGTTTGATATTGTAATTGCCGAGGCCGAGGTGAAGATGCTCATCGGTAGTGTCGGCAGAATCTCCGTCGGATAAATGATATAGAGCTGGATTCAGCGCGTTGTACTCGGCAAAGTCATCGTAGAAGTTTCTTTCGAGAGAATTTGCGGCACAAATGGCATGAGCGAAATCGAAACAGAATTTGCAATTTGTTTCGTCGATAATTCTTTTGATGTTTTCTGGAGTGGCTCCGCAAAGTCTATATCCGTGCGGATTATAGGGTAAATTCTCCACGGTGATTCGAGGATCATTTATCATGCGAAATTGTCGAATGGTTTCGCACAAATGTTCTTCGTCATCTCCGACTCCAGGATG
>BNWE01000175.1 GCA_025998595.1 Alphaproteobacteria bacterium
AGATGATAGTCATTGCATCAGCTCTTTGGAACTTGCATCTAGCCTGTTCAAAATAATAGACAAACTGGAAGCCTACCTCACTCTTTAACATAATCTTTAAATTAGCTCCTATTCGTGAACATGGTTACTTCTGTTCCGGATATGATGTTTAATGGTGCTCGGTTCCATAGGAGGGCTATAAAATTGGTCGCAGAGAATTAAAAGGCCCTGATAGCCCTGCCAAAATACATTTTATTGTTGATTCCTAGCTATATTATATGATATATATCCCAACATAGTGTGATGTAGTCTGTTTTTGTTTTTGGTGGAGATTTTTTTGAGGTTGTCGAATTTATCAAAAAGAACTAGATTTCTATTGGGTGGTGTATTAGTTGGTTTTGCTTATGTTCCGGCGTTTCTCGGGTCTGCTGCTTCTAGTGAGGTTTCTTGTGCTTCTGCAAAAGGAGCGTGCTGTGCAGGTGAGACTTTTGTCGATGAAATTGTATGCGATATTAACTATGCCAATGTATTGTATAGCAGATTGGAAGGCGTAGATCCTACTACAACTGATCTTATCGATGATACCATTAATTCCGATCGTTTGCTCCCAACGGTTTCGATTGATAAGAAATCCCCTCTTCCTGAAGAGAAAAAAATCACAACAGTAAAAAATGAAATTTCAAAGGTACTGAAAAAAACTAATAGCGAAAATGCAGCTGATCCAATTGAGATAATAAAAACCGGTGAGTTTGCCGGAGCCAAGGTCGTGAAAAGCAGCGTAAAATCGAGCTTTTATGTGGATGCTCGAAAACTTGGCGTTCCAGCCAATGTTGTAGACGCAGTTGTCAAAAACATGTCATCAAAGATTGATTTTAGACGTTCACTAAAGGCAGGTGACTCGTTTGAAATTCTCTACAGCAAAAAGAATGAGCTTCTGTATTCGAAGATATCGACAAAACATCGTGAGGTTGCATTATATAGATTTTCCGATGGGAAGGCATTTTCGTATTTCTTTGCTAATGGAGAAAGAGTTCAGCAGCGCGCCAATGCCTCTGCGTCTTTTTTTGGAGCACCGTTGTCGGGAAAGTTGCTAATATCAGATCCATATGGTCGTAGAAAACATCCGGTTACTGGCAGGTACCACGTTCATACAGGTGTTGATTTCAGAGCGCCATACGGCTCTCCCGTGTATGCTATCTATGATGGGGTTGTGACCAGAGCATCCTACTATAGCGGATATGGACATTGCGTAGATATACGTCATCCGAACGGATATTCCAGCAGATATGGACATCTCAGTAAATATGCTGTGAGATGCGGTACAAAAGTAAAAAAGGGACAAGTCATCGGAAGCTTGGGTTCCAGTGGCATATCGACTGGACCGCATGTACATCTGGAATTGGCGAGAAACAATGTAGTAATGAATCCATTGCACATAAAAATGATGCCAACCACTACCGCCAAGCAAGTTGTCTCGAACATGAAAGCATTTCGTTCGTTTATTGGCAGAGTTGATAGCATATTAAAAAGCAAGCAAAAGAGAGTTTGAGTCTTAAACTGGTGACATATATAGCATTAGAAAGGAATTGAGTATGGCTAGTAAAATATGTGCAGCACTGTCTGCCGTAATGCTTCTGTTGTCAGGATGCAAGGACCAGTGGGGCGGTGGTACAATAAAGTTTGGAATATCCGCTGATTGTCCGCCATTTGGGTACTATGAAAACGGAGGACTCAAGGGATTCGATGTAGATCTTGCGCGCATGGTGGCGAAGGAGATGGGGAAAAAAGCGGAATTTGAAAACATGGGGTTCAATGCCGCGCTGGAAGCTCTTGATGGAGACTCGATACAGGCTGTGATTTCAACCGTTACGTCCACTCCGGAGCGTAGAAAAAAATATGATCTATCGAGATGCTACTATGTGGAGAATATTGCTACTGTATACAATGACAATGAGCCCTACAAGACCATCAATTCATTATCTAATAATGTAAATGTGGCATGTAAGCGGGGAACAACGACGGAACTCTGGGTAAAAACACATGCTCCAGATGCTAATTTGATATTAATGGATAAAAATTCTGTAATGATAGAAGCTCTAAAAGCCGATCAAATAGATTGCATAGTGCTGGACAGCGAAAAAGCTAAATCCTTCTGCGCCAGTAATTCTGGGCTGTCCTGTAGCATAGTCGACCAGACTGATGAGGGATACGCAATTGCATTCAAAAAGCAATCTCCTATTAAGGATGAAGCAAATGCGGCCATTAGCAAACTGCAAAAAAATGGCGAGTTGGAAAAGTTAAAGACCAAGTGGCGACTGTAGCCAGCGTAACTGAGCGTGCCGTTCGGACATCCAGTTGATTTTTTCATCTAGTATATGTTACATTTGTTTACAAATGTATGTGAGGTGTAACAATGGCTAGTCAACCGCCCATACATGTATGTAACCTTAATAGTTATGCAAGTAATCTTATGGGTTAACTCTTTGTAATGCTAATATTACGAAGAGGGTGAAGCGGTATACTGTGCCCATTCAAAAACGAAGTGCATCAAGGGGCGAAACAAACTGATTTGCCACAAAGACCTCTCGAGGTGTTTTGAAGTTGTAAAGGTTCGCCCATTCAGAAACGAAGTGCATCAAGTGGCAAAACAATCCGATTTGCCACAAAGACCTCTCGAGGTGTTTTGAAGTTTAACACTTTCCGTGGTCGATTGTTAAGTTTATTTTCAATTTCCCTAATTTTTTTATCCGAAACATCTTTGAAATCGAATTT
>BNWE01000176.1 GCA_025998595.1 Alphaproteobacteria bacterium
ATCAAGCGCTCTTGTAATTGCTTCTTTCATCATAATTGCCACCTCATGCCGCGCTGAAGTTGTTTCCGCAAAAATCCGTTCGCACGAGAAATATTTGTGTGGAGGAAAAAAACGGCGTGTTGAATCTGCTGCCGACGCAAACGCCTGGAAATCCAGCAACAGTTGGCACTCAAGGTAAGCGAAAAATGCGCTCGTTTACGATTCCGCATATTCCACACGATGATGTCATTTTGCCGGAAGAGGTGCAGGGCATTCGTGCTTTTGGAAGCGAAACAGAATTGCAAGCGATGGCCAACGTCGTCACTGATCATTTGCAAACCATGCGAAATAAGCACGCTATAACTCTTGAGCACCTGCGAATGGGAGCGCTGAAGGGGTATATTTTGGATTCCGACGGCTCTACGCTCTACAACTTATATGATGAGTTTGAAATTGCGCCGAAAGTCGTTAGCTTTGCGCTTGGCACAACCACAACGGATGTAAAGAGAAAATGCTTGGAAGTCGTGCGTCACGTCGAAGACAATCTGCGCGGAGAATTCATGAGTGGTATTCATTGTTTGGTTTCCGCAGAATTTTTAGATGCACTCACATCTCACAAAAATGTGAAGGAAGCATATGACCGTTGGCAGGATGGAGTCGCTCTACGAGAGGACATGCGCAAAGGCTTCACTTTTGGTGGTATTACTTTCGAGGAATATCGCGGACAAGCAACTGATCACAACGGAACTGTGCGCAGATTCATCGCAGAAGGTGAGGGACATTGTTTTCCTATCGGCACAACCGAAAGTTTTGTTACGTATTTTGCGCCAGCGGATTTTAACGAGACTGTGAACACGCTGGGGTTGCCTCTTTATGCAAAGCAATGCCCACGAAAATTTGATCGCGGAACTGATTTACACACGCAAAGCAATCCGTTGCCGCTGTGTTTGCGTCCAGGAATTTTGGTAAAACTCACCGCGGCATGAGGTGGCAATTATGATGAAAGAAGCAATTACAAGAGCGCTTGATGATGCTTTTGAGCATCTTGGGGTTGACGTAATTTTTGAATCAGCGAATGCTTCTTCTTCATTTCCAATTGTCGCATTGGTCAAAGAACCGGAAGGCGTTTATGAAGTCGGCAGCTCACGAGTCATAGGACAGGTTGCCGAATTTGCTGTGAAAGCTGCGGATGCAAAACCAAAAGTTGGAGATGCAATTTTCGTCGGCACAAAAAAATATAAAATTCACGAGGAGCCTTTGTTGGATGCATCGAATTTTATCCTCAAGTTTCAGGCAGTATTAATTGAGAGAGGATCATGAATCAATATTCAATCAGTGCTGCCGAATCAATCGCAAAAATCACGCAAAGCATAAATGCACTTCCGGAGCAAGTTGCGATCGCATCGATGCGCGCATTAAACAAAACGGCAGCTTGGATAAAAAGCAACTGCGCTCGGCAAATTGCCAAAGAAAAATTGTTGAAGCTGAAAATCATCAACGATAGAATTCGCGTTGTTAAAGCTAGCACTGCAAACTTGCAGGCGAAAATTCTAGCAGACGTTGTTTCCATCCGAGCTCGTGATTTGGGAAATTTACGGCAAACATCTGGCGGGGCAATCGCTGGAAAGCATTCATTTGAAAAGGCATTTGTAGCCACCATGCCAAAAACCAGTTACAGAAGCGCATTCAAGCGCACAGCCAAGGCGCGATATCCTGTCAAGGAAATGTGGCTGCCGATTTACAACGAAGCCACTGCCATAATCGCAAAAATGATCGATGCGGAAGCTTCAGCAATATTTGAAAAACACTTTTTGCATGAATTGCGATTTATCACAGGTGCAATATGAAATTTATTTTAGACGCAATCAAAAACAAAATTCTCGAAAAAATTCCAGAAATAAAAAATTGCATTTCGTATGCAAAAGGTCGTGAGGAGCTCGACGCGCCGGTCGTTTTTCTTGGCATTACAAATTATTCAGCTGGCCACGATCCTGCAACTGGCCAACTTGCTTTGGTTGCTCATGTGGAAGCACGAGTTGTGATCGATTCGACAATTGATGATGCAGAATTTATCGTGCAAAATCTAGCATGCAAAATTGCAAACGTCGCTCATCTAAATTCTTTTGGACAGGAAATTTCTCCGGCAGTTGTTTCGTCAATTTCAAAAGACGAATTTCATCCGGATTTTGATGTTTATCTTTGTTGGCTGATTGAGTGGACGCACGAAATGCATGTTGGCGAATCCGTATGGAACAATGAACAGCCTCAAATTCCAGTGCACACAATCATAATTAACGGAGACGATCATCATGCAGTCTAGTTTTGCATTGTCTGATTTGTTTCGGCGTGTTGCAAACTTAATTCGAATTGGAAAAGTTTCTGAAGTAAATGGCACACAAGTAAAAGTCGAAATTGGAAAAGTCAAAACCAATTGGTTACCGATTATTTCTACGGCTGGAGATACAAGTTGCTGGATTCCAATTTCTGTTGGCGAACAGGTTGTTGTGCTGTCGCCTTTTGGCGAACTTTCTCAAAGCATCGTTTTGCGTTCAATACATTATAATAAGTATGATGCGCCGGAAAATGAAAACGACATTTCGTTTAATGCAAAAGCCGATATAAAAGCAAATGGAGAAAAAAAACTTGAGGCATCGTTTGAAAATGGCATCGAGCTAAAAACAAACGACACATATATATATGTGCATGATGGAAATATGCAATTAAAATCTGGCAATGCTTCAATTACCATCGACAATAATCAGATCGAAA
>BNWE01000177.1 GCA_025998595.1 Alphaproteobacteria bacterium
GGATTACAAAACCACAAATGATGTGTATAATGGTGGTTGTAGAGTCGGTGGCTTTGTTTATGCAGAACTTACTGAACTCGGAGCTCTAAAACTCCCGCCAGTGGTCTAAAAAATGGGGAGCATATTAGATTGCGCTCGCATACGTTTCAGAAGTTCCAGTAAGCGAGTCCAGCGTCACGCTGGTTTTCTCGGCTAAAAGAGATTTCATTGCTATTTCCAAAACCGATTCATCAACGTTCAGCATATCACCAGATTTCGAAAGTAATTCTTCGTATGGAGTATAAACGTCTCCTTTGTCCGTGAGCTCGTGCAACACAAACATAATTCCGGCCGCCGCTCTCAGCGGAGATTTTTCATCAAAACCGAGCTTTCGAGCTATTTTATCCGCCGTCAAAAAGCCTATTCCAACTATATCATGCGCTAGCCGATACGGATTTTTCTTCACAACAGCAATCGACTCGTTGCCGTATCTTTTGTAAATTTTTGTCGCATAGGCAGACGAAACACCATGGCTTTGCAGAAAAACCATAACCGATCGAATTTCCTTTTGCTCGCTCCAGGCGGCTTTTATCATATCTATGCGATACTCACCTATTCCCTCGATTTCCAGCAATTTATCGACGGATTCTTCGATGATATCCAACGTTTTTTCGCCGAATCTCTTGACGATACGTCGAGCCATTTTACGTCCAATTCCTTTGATCAAGCCTGATCCCAGATATTTCTCAATACCATCAACAGAAGATGGAACTTCGCAGGAGCAAAAAACAACCTTGAACTGCTCTCCAAATTATGTTTGATGAGCATTCGCCAGACAGACTTAAAATTTCTCCAGGTGTCGGAGATGGAATATTCCCAACAATGGTCACTAAGTCACTGTATCCATAGACTTTTATCTTGGCAACCGTATACGCATTTTCTTCGTTTCCGAAAGTTACGCGCTCCAATTGCCATTTCAGTTTTACCAAACTCTGTTTTTCTGTTTCTGCTTTCATCATTCAAAATCACCAGTGTCACCAGATGGTACCTGAAAAGTGCTTGCAGTACGAGCATTAATGCTATCGCCTACTATCGAAAAGTGAGAGATGTAAACAAGCGCCAGTCCTAAGCTATAATGGAAATAGTTGCACTGAAAAAACGATCCATCAAAAATCTTCTTCTAAAATATTCAGATATGAAGTTAGACAGTACAGTTTGTTTCGTTTTTGATTCGTTCGTTCCGTAATTATTCCCATCTCCAAAAAACGAAAAATTACCGCCTTTACCGTGTTATAGGATTTGTCGACAGTTTCACTTAAGTCCTTTATGCCAAGTATAGGGGCATCAAAAAAAGCGGATAACACCTGTAACGCGACTTCGTGAATTCGGGAGAATGCTTTATCTTTTAAGATTGCTTCTCTCAGATCGCCGTCGAGTTGTTCTATTTCTTTTGCTCTACGGCAAGCACTGATACAACTCTCTTTAATGGCCGCAAGATAGAATTTTATCCATCCCTCGAAATCCCCTGACAATTGAACATTTCTAAGTTTTTCGTAGTAGGTTGATTTATATTTTTTGAAATAGTAGGACGGATATAATATTGGAGCATCCAGGTATCCGGAATTTACCAGCATCAGAACGATCAATAATCGTCCGATACGACCGTTACCATCTAAAAATGGATGTATGGTTTCAAATTGCACATGAGTCAATCCAATTTTGATAAGTTCCGGCAAATCATCGTTTTGATTGATGTAGTTTTCCAAATCCGATATGAGATATGGAATTTTGTGAGCTGGCGGCGGCACTAAATCCCCAACTCTAACCGACTGCTGGCGGAACTCACCGGGAGAACTTTTACTGGAATTTTCCACTGTCATCAACGCTTCGTGCGCCTTCAAAAATACTCGCGTAACAATTGGAAATCCGTCGTTCTTTATCATTGATACGGCAACATTTATAGCTTTCGTATAATTCATAACTAATCTTGTATCGTAATCATACTGATTATCAACAGTGGGAGTGGTAAACACATTCAGCAAAGTCGTGTGAATCCCCTCTATTTCCGAAGATAATAGCGCTTCTTTTATGACATACGCCTTGATAAATCTATCTGCATTAGGAACTCTATGGGACATTTCATTAAGACATCCCAAATGAAAAGATGCATCTGTCAAAAGTGCAATCATCTCCGAATCCATATCAATTGTCGGAGATGGAGGCAATTTATGTGGAATAAAATAATCCAAGTTCCCCAGTTGTTCATATTCTCCTGTTATACGCATGCAATTCTTCCTTTTATTTCAATATTCCGCATCTTATTGCAATAATAAAGCACAATCCTCTTCTTATTGCAAGAACAACAGCAAAATTGAAACAGTGGTTGCGCCGCACACATTATATTGAAGAGGCATATCTGCAATTATTTTGTTAGAAGCCTTAATTTTTGGATTTCCTCGGGCGGGAAGTGTCGATAGAAGGTAGTTCTTCCTACTTTGCTCACCTTTATGACATCAGTGACAAAAGGATAACTTGCCTCATCTTTTAGCATTGCCCTTATGTTACGGAGTTTCTCTTCAGACATAACCGGCGGTCTTCCTCCTATCCGCCCAGGGCCTTTTAATTCTCTGCGACCAATTTTATAGCCCTCCTATGGAACCGAGCACCATTAAACATCATATCCGGAACAGAAGTGTTCAATTTACAGGCTAATCCGATGATCAGATTCCGCAAAGC
>BNWE01000178.1 GCA_025998595.1 Alphaproteobacteria bacterium
CATAGAAAACCAAAGTGATGGGCCAAATGAATTCAAGGTATGGGACGAAAAGTAGGATTTATCCGCATTCAGCGTATCTTCAGATTCTTAGCATACCTCCTGCTTTAGCAGGTCGTAATTGATTTCAAAGTTGAGTGAAATATTTTCAAGTATAGAGGATCCGCGGAATCCGTCAGGCCGGAGGCATTCATTATTGAGCATTTTTAATTTATTGACGGCAGGTCTTTCCTGTGGTTATGACAGTCTTACGAAAATATCGCGTTGGTGCCGCACGTTATCTCAAGAACATGCAGGAGCGCTCGGATTTCAGTGCGGCCGGCCGTCGATTGCGACACTTTCCAACAGTTTCCATAGTCGGAACCTCTGCATCAGTCAATTCAGGAGCTGGACCTCGTCGCCTCAGCTTTTCTTCATTTTTTAAAAAATCATCAATACAAACAAAAACAGTAATGATAAAATCGCCAATGGGCATTGTTTCCTCCAGCTTTGTAATGTCAATTATATAAAAGCCGGAAACAATGCTTTAGGACTGGCGCAAGAACAAGTTGGACTTTTCAGTTGTTAGGATAGTACAATTAGCAATTATTGGAATTTAATTGAAGGAACACATCAAAGTGGTATTGTCATTATTGAACAAAAAGCAGAGTCGATTGTTTTTGGCGAGTTGTGCCAATTCAATTGGTCGCAGTGGAGTTAAGGAAGTTTGTAAAATCAGTGGAAATTATTGTTTGTCGCCCAAAACACGCTCACTGCGTTAATCTTTAAATTAACTCCTATTCGTGAACATGATTATTAATCCCGCACACAAGAAATCCAGGAAAAATAAAATCCAGTCTCTTAGCTTGGTTGTGTGTATGTGCTTTTTTAATTTGCCATTGCTTCAATTTATGCGCTACATGCACAAAAAAAAAGGAGGCAATGGATTGCCATAACTCAAAAAGGAACCGACTGGCAAACGCAAAAATCAGATTATTCCCATTTCCTTCAGAGATTTACTTCCGTTTTTCCCGATGATTAGATGATCGAGCAGCAATATGTCGAGTTTCTGAGCGATATCCTTTATCATTTTTGTAATTATAATATCTTGCCGAGATGGCTGTGGATCTCCGCTCGGGTGATTGTGCACCATTATCATGGCGCTGGCTCCATATTCCAGAGCGCGTTGTATTATTTCTCTTGGATATATGGCTGTATGATTAATCGTTCCGGTCTGTAGAAGATCGTCGGATATGAGTTTATTCTTGTTGTTTAGAAACATCATGCGCAATTGCTCTCTTTTTTCATTTCCCAGCAGATTTGCATAATATGATATTACCTGATCACTGGAGGAAATGCTTTCGCATTCTACAACCTGTTCCTTGTGTATTCTGTTGAATATCTCGCGTATTGCCGCAAATAATGTAGTGGCCGACTCGCCGATTCCTGGAACTTTCTTTAATTCTGTATCTTCCGCATACACAATGGATCTCAGGCTCTTAAACTGTTCCAATAGATCTTTTGAAAGTTTCTTGGTATCTTTTCTTGCCAAAACATAAAATAGCAGTAGTTCTAGTATTTCATAGTCCGGAAGATATGGCGCGCTGGTGGAAAATCTCTTTTTCAGGCGTTTTCTATGCCCCAAACAGTGGATATTTTTACTGCCGCTTAATGTCATATGGTGGTTTATGCATCCCTAGCTTTGAAAGTGTAAAAATCTCGCATCCTTCTTCCGTTACTCCGATTGTATGTTCAAACTGAGCTGATAGGGATCGATCGTTGGTTACTGCGGTCCATCCATCCTTCAGAACTTTTGTTTTATATCCTCCAACATTTACCATTGGTTCAATGGTAAATACATTTCCCGGCTCTAGCATTGGGCCCGTGTTTGGCTTGCCGAAGTGCAAAACTGTGGGCTCATCGTGGAATACGCGTCCTATTCCATGACCACAATAATCTCTTACAATAGAAAATTTCCTTGCTTCCACAAAACTCTGAATGGCGTGTCCTATATCTCCTAGGCGTATGCCGGGTTGTACTAAACCTATGGCCAACATTAGAGATTCGTAGGTCGTATCTATCAGTTCCAGGGCTCTTTTGGAGGGCTTTCCAACCATATACATTCTACTAGCATCTCCGTACCATCCGTTTAATATAACAGTAATATCTATATTGAGTATGTCGCCGTCGACCAATTTCTTCTCGGACGGTATGCCGTGGCACACCACATGATTCACCGATATGCAAGTTGCCTTTGGATATCCGTTATAGCCGAGAGGGGCGGGGATGGCGTTGTGTCGGAGAATCTCCTCATGACATAGCCTGTCCAGTTCGAGAGTCGTAACGTCCTTGGTCACATATGGAGTTATGTAATCTAAAATATGAGCCGTAAGCTCTCCCACTTTTTTCAAGTGAGCAAAGTCTTCGATGGAATAGGTAATGCATCGCTGCGCCATTGGAAATCTCCGAAACAAACATACGCATAAACAAGAGCTAATTTACCATTAAACCTACGTGCTGTTCCACGAAAAACTTCCATTAATCCGGAAATAAATCCAAGTCCAGCATGACGACGCTTACAGTCTAAACGGCCCATTCAACACTGAAGTGCATCAAGTAGCGACCTAAAAAAGAGCGTTTTTGTGGATTTGGGCAAAAAAAGTAGTGAAAAAGCCACGTGAAGAAGTTAATCTCGAGTTAGTTTAAATAAAGAGGT
>BNWE01000179.1 GCA_025998595.1 Alphaproteobacteria bacterium
TTAGGGAAATTGAAAATAAACTTAATGATCGACCACGGAAAGTGTTAAACTTCAAAACACCTCGAGAGGTCTTTGTGGCAAATCGGATTGTTTCGCCACTTGATGCACTTCGTTTCTGAATGGGCGCCCTACTTTCAATTTCTGTTGAGGACAATGTACCGCGACAACAGAATATCGCAAACAAAGAGAACACCATGAACCAAAAAAATAGTTTTTTTCTGGCAGCTGAAAATTCTAGACAGCCATCATGCCATTTGTTTTTCTTTTCTTTTCTTCTAAAGTCATTAATTACAGCTTCTGCTTTTGATTCGGAGAATTCCGTATGCTTGCAATCACGACCAGATAACACAATGTTTTCCCTATTGCGTCGACAAATATCGTCGAGTACGTCGATTATTTTATCTATATCGTTGTTGCTAACCAGGCTGGGTTTTATATATATATTGATGTAGTCATATCCATGCCTATCGCTTGTTAGTATTGTAATGATTCCTGCTTGCCCATCTTCAGTGTCAAATAATCCAGTATTATAATCCGTGGAAGCTACAGCAACTAAAGCATTTTTGTCTATTTCCTCCATTTCAATAGAAAAACTAGTCGATCTATATCTTACTTTATCACCTCTAATTTCCAACGCTAAGCGCCTCTTGTGATAATAGAACCTCATCGGTTGAGAAATATTTTCTGCATGTGATTTTTTATTCATATAATTTTTTCCTTCATACATACCCACATCTCCAAAGAATACGCGATAATCATTAATCCCTAACCCCGCTTCATTTTATACTGCCTATCGTGTTTTTGGTTCATTTTTGAGTATTTTCTGCAAAAATATAGACCGCCTAATTAACGGCATATTGCTCAACAATAAAATCTGAAAATTCAGGCAAAAGCGGTGTAGGCATACTAAACTAGAGCGGAGTTAGGGATTAATGTTTTGTAAGAATAATATCAAAACTATTCAAATAATCAATTGTTTTAGCTTGAATATTCTGAAAAAATAGCGCCTAACGCTTTCTCTTTTGTCCTATAAGGTCGTTTATAAGCTTGAGCAAAGTTTGCTTATCTTCAGAGCTCATCCAAAACATATCTAGCGTGAAAGACTTATAGTCCTTTGTTGTAATTCTTATGTTTGTCACGCTACTCCATATGCTTTTTTGGAAATTTTGTGCGCAGATTATGTCACGTAGCGATATTGTTTCCTGATGAGTTTTCCAGTTACCGCAGAATGGATGGTTGCGCACTCTCGCTTCCAGACATTTGCTATTTATTTTTACGATTACACTTTTAAAAAGTCCACGCAGAATAGGCCACATTTCTATTATGCCAACTACTGCGACTACCGCCAAAAATATCCAACCTCCATGTTGCATTTGAGTCAAAAATGGGCAACAAAATATCGCAAACAACAAAACACACATTGTAAATATAAAAAATAGTTTTTTTCGATTCGCTGAAAATTCCAGATAGTCATCATGCCATTTGTTTCTTCTCTTGTTTCTTCTAAAGTTATTAATTATAGCCTCTGCATTTGATTCGGAAAATTCCGTATGATTACGATTAGATAGCGCAACGTTTTCTCTATTGCATCGACAAATATCGTCGAGCACTTCGATTATTTTGCTCACATTTCGATCACTAATGGCGCTAAGTTCTAGGCATATGTTGATATAGCTGTATCCATGTTTATCATTTATTAGTATTGTAATGATTCTTTTGGGGGGATTTCCTTTGCTATGCAAATCGAGAGAACCTATTGAATATGCAGCGTTTTTATCTACAGAGACTATGGCAACCAAAGCACTTTTGTCTATTTCTTCCATTTTAATAGAAAAACTAGTTGATCTAAATCTTATTTTATCATCACTAATTTCTAATGCTAAACGCCTCATGATGCTGATAAAAGCGGCAATTAAGAAGAACAAGCCAAAGCAAACATCTCCAGCGCATCGGAGTCCACAATGATTTGGACTGGTCAAAAAGAAAAAAACTCCAATTGCAATAAAAACAATCGAGATCCATATGTGATAATAGAACCTCATCGGTTGAGAAATATTTTCTGCATGTGATTTTTTATTCATATATCCCTCCGTCACACTATGCTATAGCTACTAAATATTGTGAGGATATAATACCAAAACTATTCAAATAATCAACGGCTCCACCACGGAGATCATGAAAAAAGCGCCTAACGCATTCTCTTTTTTGCCCTATAAGGTCGTTTACAAGCTTGAACAATGTTTGCTTATCTTCAGCGCTTATCAAAGATACGTCTATCGTAAAGCCAGTTAATGTTTTTTTTATTAATATCAAATAGAATGTTTGTAACATATGTAGGTGGAAGTTATGCGATTTTCAGATTGGTTTAACAAGATGCAAAAACGAACAAGCGGAGCGACTATGATCGAATATGCTCTGATTGCTAGCCTTGTAGCTGTTGCAGTTATAATTGCGTTGCGTTCGACTGGAAAAAAAGTCAATAATACATTCAATATCGTAAGTGAGACCTTTCAACCACCGGACGCCATATACCACGACACACCAAAAGGTTTATAGGTCCTGTTAGAGAAATTATCGTAACCATATAAGAGCTCCTGCGATATATAAAAAGGACATATATGAAGACGAAGTTTTACAAAACCTAGAAAACACTCTTCTGAACCATTTTATCTTGCTGAAG
>BNWE01000180.1 GCA_025998595.1 Alphaproteobacteria bacterium
GATAGTCATTGCATCAGCTCTTTGGAACTTGCATCTAGCCTGTTCAAAATAATAGACAAACTGGAAGCCTACCTCACTCTTTAACATAATCTTTAAATTAGCTCCTATTCGTGAACATGGTTATTGTTCTATGCTAAAGGAGCGCTTTCATATGCATCAACTGAGGTTACAGAATATCACTCTAAAAAGCTGGAAGTTTCGGGATTTTCTCCGGCCGCGGCCTTAGGAGTCGAAAAAGCATTTGGCAA
Source organism: Alphaproteobacteria bacterium (assembly GCA_025998595.1). The sequence continues at coordinate 249 of BNWE01000180.1, forward strand.
AGTTTCTGCCCGTTTGGAGTGTGAATACAGAATAGGTACAAACAAGAAAGTGAGCGAACACGTTGAGTTAAAAACTGCTAAAGGCGTAAATGTTCGTGCATTGATCGCTTATCATATTTAGTCGTAAAAGACACGACAGAGAAAGGTTGCGCAACAAGTTTTAAAAATGCGAGGATTGGTCTACTCAACCAGTCTAATAGCATCTTTCATGGCGATTATGCCCGGAAGAGAGTTTCCCTCCAGATATGTCAGGAATGCTCCACCGGAGGTCGATTTGTATGTTAGATCTTTGGTAATTCCAAATTTATTCATAGCAAACGCCGTATCTCCTCCGCCAATTATCGAAATAAGCTTTCCTTCGCGAGATAGGGCTGCGACTTCTTGGGCGACCGAAATTGTTCCAAAATCAAATGGAGTTTTCTCGAACAGCCCAAGTGGTCCATTCCATAGAACACAGGCGCTTTCTCTCAGGTGTCTCCTGAATAATTCTACTGATTCGGGACCTATATCGAAAATGGAAGTATTAGAGTTGCTGGATGACACAACTACATAATCGCTGTGATCGTATTTGCTGACAAGCGCCGAAAAATCCACCGGTAGTATTAGTTCGCATTTATATTTCCCGGCATTTTCTATTATTTCAGCAACTTCTTCAGCGTATTCTTCGCCATCTAATATTTTTAGGGAGTGGGTATCGTGATATCCCAGAAACGCTCCAGCTATTCCTCCTCCCAGAGCCAATTTGTTTGTTCTTTTTACTAGATTTTTCAATAGATTAATTTTTGTGGATAGTTTTGATCCGCCGACAATAGTCATTTTTGGAGATGGTGCATTATTGAAAAAATAATCAAGTATACGCAATTCACTCACAAACGATAATCCGAAAGCATGAGGCAAAAACTTAGGTACTGCGCATATGGAAGCATGTTTTCTATGAGACGTAGAAAACGCATCGTTTATGTAGAAATCCGCTAGACTTGCCAGTTTTCTGGCGAAATCATCATCACAAGCTACTTCTCCCGGATGAAATCTCAGATTCTCCAGTAGGATCAAATCATTCGGAGGAGAGTCGGAAATTATTCTGCTAGTATTCGCATCCAGATAATCCTCGATAAATGTAACATTGGAGCTGTACTCCTCCGCTATTATTTTCAGCAGATTTCTCAGACTTAATTTTTCTTCCCATTGGAATGGCTTTCCCAGATGAGACATCAGAATGATCTTGGCGCCGACTTTTTTTAAAAAAGCAATTGTCGGTGAAACTAGCTTTATTCTCGATAGATCCTGGACAACTCCATCCTGCATGGGGACATTAAAATCAACACGAACAAGGACCCTTTTGTTTTTTAGGTCGTTACTTGCTATCACCTTTGCACAATCCATCTAAAAACATCCCCACGACAAAAAATAAACTCAATGGTAAAATTACGCAAAAGCTTGCGTAACTGGTGTATTATACCCACCACTCAGTTAATTTTCAGTTAACAGGGAGCTTTTTTATGGTCAACCGACAAAATACCATGGTACACAAAACACACGCAGAAATCAAAACTGCAAGCAAAAAATACCTAGAAGATTACAAACAACAGAGGCAGGATAAAATATACTACTTTATTTTCGTTTCTTTAAATTGGACATGCTTTCTAGCAACCGGATCATATTTTCTCATTTCCATTTTTTCCGGCTGTTTTCTAGGATTTCTTTTCTTTACATAGAAAAAACCAGTACCAGCTGTACTCAACATTTTTACAACCATAGTGGCAGACTTAGCCATAATAAAACCCCATTCATTACAATGTATCGAGATTATACACAAGATATCCTAAAAATCAACACCAGTCCGGAACCAGACTTGCGTTTTATCAGAGCTCTTTCCTAGAGTTGCAGGTATTGCTCACAAAACAGCATTATTCTCTTCGGGAATCGATTTTTTGTTGAAAAATCAGAAAAAACAAGTTGTGAGTCTATGGCAGGGTTTTTTCCTGTGCGTCCAGCGAAGCTGCTGGAATACAGTTGGAGTTAGTCCAACATGGTATAGATTAGCAATCAGCCGTTATCGAGTCCTTGGAGCCGAAGCAGTAATGTAAGGTTAAGCGTAGGACAGAAAGTAAGAGAGCCGGAATGCGCAAGCGTGAAGCGATGTAGCTCCGAAATGCCCATGATTGGTGAAGCCGAATCCGTAGGAAAGGAAGCAGGCAGTATCTGATGAGTCGATATGCGAGAAACATCAGATTCACCCGGAGTTTGAAAGCCTGGCGAGCTTACATAGTCGTTCCTGAAGAAGGGCAGGGTCTTTTAATTCTCCCCAAGAAGTAATAAAGTATTAATAAGTTTTATAGAGGCAAGAGAATGGCAACGTTAACAGAAATATTTTCAAGTATAGAGGATCCGCGGAATCCATCAGGTCGTAGGC
>BNWE01000181.1 GCA_025998595.1 Alphaproteobacteria bacterium
TAGGGAAATTGAAAATAAACTTAACAATCGACCACGGAAAGTGTTAAACTTCAAAACACCTCGAGAGGTCTTTGTGGCAAATCGGATTGTTTCGCCACTTGATGCACTTCGTTTCTGAATGGGCGATCAACCCATGTTGCACTATCACCTTAAATAAGGGAAGCCTCACATCTTCTTTTGTTCGCTCCATAGCAACGGAAACTGTTTCCTCAGCAGATCTTTGAGTACCAGCGTTTTTGCCTGAGTTTCGTTCATGATTGCCGCTTTGATGCTCGGGCTTAACGTATTTAATCGCAGAACAGTGTTCATGTGGGGTGATTTTGCTGAGTGGCCTGAAATTTCAACATTCTCAACGCTTAAAATTTCAGTAACTAGATCGGAATCAACCTATATGAACACTATCACCAAATAAAATCTGCATTTTAACAAAGCGTTAACACTTTTATGCAACAATGATACTGTGTATTATAGGAGATAGAAAATGAAGCGTTTGCTATTGTCAGTGTGTTGTTTTTTATTTTGTTTGTCCTGTTGGAAAGCGGATGCAGATGGCTCTTTGCTGTCGACCGGAAGGCTTCAGTCAGTTGCTAAAATAAACAAACCATCGGTTGCTAAAATAAACGAACTACCAATTGCTAAAATAAATGAACAAATTGATACAGCCAGAGACGTTTACAGCGTAGATGAATATGAACAATTGGTAAATTAAAAAAATATGCACATATTAATATTAATGTGAGATAATCGAATTTCTCAGACTATTGCGTTCGTTCTTGTGGATGCAACGTCTTTTGTGTGGCATAATAGAAATGTTGCATTGTGAGACTTGCAATAGCCATTGTAGTTTAAATACTGTAGATGTTTTTTATTCAGAGGAAAAACTATGGAAAGCCAAAATGTTGAGTGGAAAGAAATTTGGCGAGACGAATATTTGAAATGGATTTGCGGTTTTGCTAACGCGCAGGGTGGCATCCTGGAAGTCGGTCGCAACGACAAGGGGAAAGTGATCGGTATCGACAACGTGGCAGCGCTTCTTGAAGAACTACCAAACAAAATTCGTAGCACTATTGGTATCGTAGCGGATGTTAATCTGTGCTGTGAAGGGAATCTCAATTATATCGCAATTCAAGTTGACGCTCATCCAAATGCCATCAGCTATCGCGGCAAATATTACTATCGCTCTGGTAGCGTCAACCTTGAACTTACTGGCCCTGCACTTGATGAATTTATCTTGCAAAAATATGGTCGGACATGGGATTCTGCGCCTGTACCACATGTAAATATGGAAGAGTTTTATCACGATGCATTTGACGTATTTCGCAAAAAAGCCGTAACAAGCAAGCGGCTTACCGTGGACGATGTGGCAATAAGCGATGAGGAGTTGTTACAAGCATTAAAATTAATGCAAAGCAAACACTTATTGAAGGCTGCAATGTTGTTATTTCATCAAGATCCAGATAAATGGTGCTATGGTTCGTTTATAAAAATTGGCTATTTTAAAAATGATGCTGATCTGCTTTATCAAGATGAAATAGGCGGCTCGCTCATAGGCATTGCTGATAAGGTGATTGATACAATTTATACTAAATATTTTAAAGGGTTGATTCACTACGAAGGAATTCAACGAATAGATAATTATCCTATGCCACGTGATGTTTTGCGTGAAGCCGTCTTGAATGCTATAGTTCATCGTGACTACAGCACAGGAAACCCTATTCATATAAAAATTTATGATGACCATGTAATAATCTATAATTCATGCTGTATTGCAGAAAACGCAATCAATGATTTTGTTTCCGGAGGAAAATCGAATCCTCACAATCCCCTGATTGCTGGAGCATTTTTTCGTTCAGGTCAGATTGAAGCTTGGGGGCGCGGCATAGAAAAAATGAAAAACGGCTGTATTATTGATAATCTGCCTGAGCCGGAGTTCGAGATTACTCCGACTATCTTTTCGATTTGTTTTCGTATTCGCCATAACAGTAGTGAAACAAATGATTTCGGTATAAACTTCGGTATAAACTTCGGTATAAATGAAACGCAGAAAAATATCCTGAAAATGCTTTCTGAAAATCCTAAAATGACTGTAACTCTTGTTGCTGATTTGCTCAAAATGACAAAGCGAAATGTCGAAATGCAGATCGGTAAATTAAAGGAAATTGGACTACTTGAGCGCGTTGGTTCAAGGAAAAATGGCGAATGGATTGTGAAACAACGGTGATTTTAATGGATGATTACTGAACAATATGAGCATATTGCTCTCCTCTGCCGTAACTCCATTCGCGCATATCATTTGTCCGCTTTATTCAGTAATGTTTCCTAAGTGTTTTCATCTCACAAACATTGCCTCCTGATCTTTCCACAGTATCGGGAATTTCTTGTTCGTGATATCTTGAACCGACAGATGATTTGGAGCGTAGCCGTCCATAATGAGCCTTTTGATTTTTGGGCTGAGCTTGTTTACCGCGAGTATGGAACGCACATATCTCGGAGAAATTTTAATATGCTCCCCATTTTTTAGACCACTGGCTGGAGTTTTAGAGCTCCGAGTTCAGTAAGTTCTGCATAAACAAAGCCACCGACTCTACAACCACCATTATACACATCATTTGGGGTTTTGTAATCCAAATTTTGATGTAATCTTTTAAAATTATAAAA
>BNWE01000182.1 GCA_025998595.1 Alphaproteobacteria bacterium
TATCGCAATGATCGCCTACTACAAGTTGTACGATCGCTTGAAAAATGCCAAAATGTTAACAAAATTTTCGCCCAAAGATATAATCGAGACCGCCAAAGCTACTTATCAACTCAAAATTAACGGCGTCGGGCATCGATCTGAAATGACAAAAAAAACTCGAGAAATCTTTAAAAAAATTGACGTAGGCGACCTAACTTGATGCGGAGTTAGGGGTTAAATAACATGCACATCATCATGACAGCCATCGGAAGGAATTTCTTCAATTCGAAATCGTGTATCGGCCAAAGTATCGACTTCCAACCGCTAAACTCCTGATCCTTAGTTTTCTTGGCTCCACTCATAGTATCATCCTCCGTAGTATTGTAAACACGGGGAATGATTGTAAACCTGAGTCCATTAAATACAATTAAGAAATACGGGTGTTTACCAATATTTCATGGCTTTTTCCTAGAGTGCTGCAGATGTGTTTAATTTCCTTCTGATACTCTGATGTTTCAGAAAAATATTTCCTAAAAACTTCCTCCATCTCGAAAAAATCGATGCGCGTAAGCATCTTCCAGACTCCCGATATCGTGGGACATCTTCGCCATTTGAGCTCAAAAATCTCCCCTTAAGTCTTTGAAATTACACTCAATAAAGCGTTGCGCGTCGCTATACGTCTTCGCGTTGCAGGCTATCGCAAAAATTGAAAAAATATGATTTGCCACAACTGATACTCTTTCCCGTTATACTTGCGCTCATCTTTTAGCGCATCTATGATTTTCATCACTACTCCAAATATTAAAACTTTATTAATTCGGAGATTTTATCTCAAAAATCAATCTAGGAAAAAGCCCTGCTCGTCACTCCATATTTCAAAACCACCACGCAACACTCTCATTTCCCATCAGAATTCCCAGAAGCGGGACACAGAGAACCCACGAGTTTGTTCTCGAATTTGCTGCAACCACAGAAATCTTCACGAACCAAATCCCTCAAAAACACACCGATTCACCTCATCATTCCTCTCCCTATGTTTAAATAACTTGGGCAACGCCGTTTCTACGATTGCCCGAAACGCGGAGAGAAAATGGGAGAAGGAGAAAGAAAATGCGGATTTTATTTAGATTTTAGCTGATGGATTGTTCTATAATAAAAACACAAAACCATGTGAGGCAGCGCGTACAGAGGCTATCTCTCCCATAAGTCCCAACACTATATCAATCTAAAGATGGCTGGAGTTGACGTACCAATTTACGAACTCATTCACCAGTTCCGCTTGCTGACTTTCACTTAATATACAACGACTTATGAAAAACTCAAAAATGAGGTGACGTGCACTATCTTGACGTACCTTTCTCACGAACTCCTGGAATCTCTTGTTCCGCTTCGCGAATTTTAGTGTATTTTCAATGGATTACCAAATGTTTGCTTAAAAATTGGCAACTGATAGCAGTTGCCTACAAAAAACGAACTTAAAAAATGCGTATTTTTTGCTATTTTGGAGCTGGTTGTGATGCCGACATTAGTGTACATTAGAAATGGTGATATCGCATTGATTGTAGATCATTCTGAAGACAAACAGAAGAAAAAACTAGAATACCGCCTTCTTGCCAGGGCTTTTTAGTTCTCGGAAGACAATGTTCAAGTTGCAGCATTTTCGTGTGTTAATTGTTTGCAGACGTTTTATTGAAATTTCAACATTCAGCGTGGAGAACTAGAAAGCCATGCTTCTTGCATGAGTTATATTTTTAAGAACGTTGTCGTTTGATTATAATTTGCTGTATTTTACGAGAGGAGGTGATGTGTAAAAATTTTTAAGGGGATTTGGGAGCGATGATATGAAATATATTTTAGTTGGTATACCAAACGCTGGAAAATCAACGCTCGGAAAACGCGCCGCAGAAGCATTAAAGCTGCCTTTTTACGATACGGACAAGCTCTCGGTCGATAAAATAAAACTTAAGCGTTCTAACTTTTTCACTCTATCGTCTGCCTGTCAGGTTGTTGCAGCCCAAGAAGAGGTTTTGTTTGAAATTGTTCGAAAAGACGAAGATGCAATTATTGCAACAGGCGCTATACTTCCGGTTGATGGTGGGCTTTGTGACATACTACCGAAAATAGGCATTGTTATTCACATTAAACGCAACATAGAACTTGCTCGCGCTAGCGCGCTTGGAAAAAGAGGAATGATTATGGTTGCAATCGATAAAAATGGCGAACCACTTCCAGGAACGGAAATAAATATGAGCGAAAAAGTAGTTGAGAAATATGCAACAGATTTACCTGTGCTCGAAAAAATCTCTCACTTTGCCGTTGAAAACAACGATGACATCGAGAGCGGCGTTGAAAAATTAATTGAATTAATAACGCGAACCATGGATTAGATTTTAGTAAAAACGGATAAAAAGTTTTGTTTTCAAGCGCTTGTAAATACCGGTCGCCCTTTATAAGAGTCGTCGTTCTGCATCGTGTTTTCCAGTGTGTTTCAATGGGGGATCATATGCTTGCCAAAAAATTGGCGACTGCATAGGTTGTGTCATCAAAAAAGACAAATCAATTACGACCTGCTAAAGCAGGAGGTATGCTAAGAATCTGAAGATACGCTGAATGCGGATAAATCCTACTTTTCGTCCCATACCTTGAATTCATTTGGCCCATCACTTTGGTTTTCTATG
>BNWE01000183.1 GCA_025998595.1 Alphaproteobacteria bacterium
TCTCTTTTGCTGTCACTTCTAGCCTCCGATAGTAAAACGTATTAATTCTACCTCTTTCTAGCAAAATTGTTTAACCCTCTCTTCTCATATCTAAAATATTTAAAAAATTTTATGAAACGCCCGTGACATATCTCGGAGAAATTTTGTTAGCGTCGCAGAATTCTTTGAGCGTTGCTTCAGGACATTTTTCCAGCTGGCTTTCAAGCCATTGGGCTTTGGTCAGCAGTCTTGAAAATTGAGTGTTGACGCGTTGATCGCCAGGCTTTCTGACGATGGCTCGACGACCTTTACGAATGCTTACTTTTATCGGGATAAAAACTTCTTGGTTCATTTCAAGCCATCATCACTTTCAATCTACGCCGCCAGTTCTACTAAGAATCCATCAAAATCCTCAAGATTCAGATTAATTTTGATACCACCGTCCATAACATCCACACTTTTTATCAACATCTGGAGGATTTTCCGCTTTTCTTCCAGATATAAATAATTCCATGATTCATTCAGATTCTTTAGTGCATTTAGAAAATCAGCTTTTTCTACGTCGTTTTGTTTTTCTGCAAGTTTGTTGATTTTCATAACAATTTCGGGAGATTTCAGAATTCGCAAAACTTCTTCAATAACGTTGTGCTCCAGCTGTTCTGCCGGAACATTTTTATAAAACGCCTTGCATGTCTTGTATTTTGCATGGTTGTAGCATGTGTAATAGTGATATATGACATTGCCGTTTTTCCTGGAAGATGAGGCTTTCATCAGACAATCACAGGATGCGCATTTGATGATACCAGTTAGCAAAGCTTGGCAGGATGGAGTACGTTTGACTTTTCCTGCATTTGAATGGCGAGCAAATATTGCTTGCGCTTTATCCCATGTTTTTTCATCAATTATTGCTTCATGCTCGCCAGGATAAACGTTATCTTTGTGTGTCACACAACCTTTATAATACGGATTTTTCAAAATTCGCTGTACAGCCTTTGGTTCAAACATCCGTCCTCCAACAGTTTCTTTGGTTTTCAGTTTTTTGATTTTTGTTCTGTAGCCCAGTTGGTTCAACAAATGCGTCGTTTTGCAATAGGACTCGCTTATCAAAAATTGCTCGTATATGAATTTCACGATCTCCGCTTCTTTTTCGTTGATAATGAGCTTGCGATCATTCACTTCATACCCCAGAGGAACGCAACCTCCCATCCACATGCCTTTTTTCAGTGAGGATGCAAATTTGTCACGGATGCGTTCTCCGGTAAGTTCGCGTTCGTATTGGGCAAAGCTGAGCAGCATGTTGAGCATGAGCTTTCCGGAAGATGTTGATGTGTTAAACGACTGTGTTACAGACACAAAACTAACGTTATATTTATCAAATAGGTCGATGATTTTTGCAAAATCAAACAGTGATCGCGACAATCTGTCGATTTTGTAGACCACAACTGTGTCGACTAAACCTGCTTCAATATCTGCGAACAGCTCTTTCAGGGCAGGTCTGTCCATATTTCCGCCGGAAAATCCGCCATCGTCGTAATGTTTGGATATGAGTTTCCAATTTTCATGCGTTTGGCTAGCAACGTAGTTTTCTGCCGACAAACGCTGAGCATCAAGGCTATTGAACTCCTGTTCAAGACCATCTTCGCAGGATTTCCGAGTATATATTGCGCATCTAATTGGTGTTTTATTCATGATTTATGCTCCTGCTACTTGAAAAAACTTCAGTCCGTTCCACTTTGTGCCCGTAATTTGTGTTGCGATGGCTGACAATGATTTAAAAATTTCTCCGGAATAAGAAAATCCATTATTGACGACTAATACCTCAATCAATTTTCCTTTGTACTCTTTTATGATTTTTGTACCAACCATCGGATTGAATTTTCCGCTCTGCGGATTCTTCGGACTCTTGATTTTTTTGCCGCATCTTGAATTTTCTTCTGAGTAGCTTCATCAACTCCGCCGTAGGTCAATTCTTGAATTCGATACGCCAACTTAGAAATCATGTATTCTCTGCTGGAAATTGCAGGTTGATGATCAAACATCTTGTCCCACAGGACTTTTAACTCTATGGTCTTTTTATCCTGCAAACTCAGAACCTGTTTTATCACACTCATATCTTTTTCATTGTTTTTAATTTTATCCATTCGTACTCTCCGTTTTGTCAATTATCACCATACACATTAACTCTCCGTTTCCGGTCAGAGTCAAGCGAAAAAACCTTCTTTTTCTCTCCATTTCGAGCGTTTTCCGCTTTTATATAACGAACGATACCGTCATACACCAACTTTGCCAATTGAGCAGGTTTTGAACTTGCGTCTATCGCTTTCTTAGATTGTGTTTTCGGTGTTTTATTCATGGTCGTTCTCCATATCTTTGAGAAAGGCTTGTATTTCAGTTTCCACATACAACCATGCGCCGTCGTACTCGTAATGCTTTGGAAAAAGCGGAGATTGCGACATTTCTTTAAAAGCGCCGTATTTTATGTCGTATTTCTGCAGAATATCCCATCTCGTCAGCAGATTTGCTCCAGCCTCTCTTTCTTCGGTTAAACTTATATACTCCGTTCAATTGAGAACTTGCATATTGCATAAAAAATTGTTAAAAAGAGATCATGAAGAATTTTTTAACAGATATAGAAAGAGCAGATTTGAAGAAGAGGCACCGAACCGAGAAAGATGGTC
>BNWE01000184.1 GCA_025998595.1 Alphaproteobacteria bacterium
GCCTACGACCTGATGGATTCCGCGGATCCTCTATACTTGAAAATATTTCTGTTAACGTTGCCATTCTCTTGCCTCTATAAAACTTATTAATACTTTATTACTTCTTGGGGAGAATTAAAAGACCCTGACTATCCGCTCCTTTTCTCTCGCTAGTTTTAGCCCCGCTTTCGTATTTTCTACTATGAATCTCCCTTTGAAATTGATCAAATGCCGCGTTCATGTGAAAAAACAGAGTTCCTTCCGGAGTGCTTGTGTCTATTTTCTGAGTAAGCACTTTCAGTCCGATTTTTCGATTTTTCAATTCTTTTGCCGTATTAATTATTTGAGTAAGCGATCTTGCCAATCGCGATAGCTTCCAAACAACGAGCGTATCCTCCCCCTCTCTCATATAATTAAGAGCTTCCATTAATTTTGGACGATTGGCTCTCGCTCCGGAAACTTTTTCCGTAAATATTTTTGTGCACCCAGCTTTTTTCAATTCTTCTATTTGAAATTCCGGATTTTGATCGAGAGTTGAGACTCGGGCATAACCTATCAGCATATTTTGTTCCTAAAACGATATTTTTCAATTCTAACAAAACATTTTTCTAGGAACAAGGTTTTTGAACAGTTTTTTATTCCGTCATTATAGATTTTAGCTGATGCTCTTGCTTATTCCAAAAACGATCGTTTGGGGAATAAACTAACGTGACGGTGGTTGCACCACACGCATAAATGGCTTCGCCTCCACACTGCAAGGTATGCCGACTGTAATTGCAATATTGAAGCTACTTCAATCAGAATAAGTGCGCGTGCTGCAAGCACCGCTGGTCACGCCGGCATTTTTCTAGCTACAATCGAAGGAATGTAATTAAACGCTTTCATAATGGAGAACAACGTTTCTATTCTCGGATTACCATTCGGAGACAAACTCTTATAAAAAGTTTCACGGGACAGTCCGGATTTTTTTGCGATTTTTGAGATCCCTTTTGCTTCTGAAATATGTCTTAGAGCTGATATCAAAGCCTTTTTGTTCAAATTCTCATTGTATTCTTCAATTGCGCTTTCCAGGTACAAATCACAGGCTTCCGGATCGTTTTTCAATTCCTCGGCAATCAAATCGTTAAATGTTCTAAATTCTGTCATTTTATCCTCCATTTATAATCGATGAAAAATCTTTTGGCTCTTTCAATATCAGTGTTTTGATCTCTTTTGGTATTTTTTCCTCCACCACACAATAATAAAACCAGCGTTTTCCCTATCTCTGCGTAATAAATCCTAATGCCATCTCTGAATCTTAATTCACTTACCCCATCTCCCAGAAACTTATGATCCCCGAAACTACCATGCTGAATGCAGTTTATTCTAGCCATTACTTTGAAACGCAATCGTTTATCCAGCCGCCCTTGCCATTCTGTGAATGGTTCTTTGCCTTCCTTGGTGCTGTATATTTCAATTTCTAATTCTTCATCCAATTCCATACTTTTTTTCATACATATACTGTGTATTGTAATACACAGCTTTATAAATGTCAAGTTTTTGGTGTCTGCGACACTGGCAGTCCTTGCAGGACGAGCATCAATGGCTTCGCCTCCAAACGGCAAGGTATGCCGACTGTAATTGCAATATTGAAGCGAAATAGACAAAGGTAACGCCTGTCCAGCAAGGACTCACATACCTTGCAGGAGTCCCAGAAACGGATCCAGCATCACGCGGGTGTGCAGTCACCTAATATGCGTTTCGTCTGTGCGATACATCTACAACCAAAACAACGAGCTCGGTATTGCATATTTTACATATTATTCGATAGTTTCCGGTACGATATCTCCATTTTCCAGAAAGATTTCCGACCAGAGCTTTACCCAAAAGCGTTAGATCATCAAGCTTCGCAACAACATTCTTCAAATAGTTGAAGATTTGTTTTTCCGCTGTAGCTCCGAGTTTTTTCATTTTTTTTTCGGCATAGCTCGAAATTTTTATGTTATATGTCATAGCCTCGTTCTGCTATTACTTCATCCAGAGAACGAGTTGTCTTCTCACCTTTTGCTTCAAGCTCTTCCATTTCCATTATTGCTTTTTCAGCTTCTAGGTAATCCAATCGATCTTCAAGATATTCTTCAAGTGCTCTATTTACGCAATAGGATTTGTTTTCTCCGGTCTTGGAGATAAGATCGCTCAGCATACTCTCATTTAGCTTGCTAAGCCTGATAGTCAGAGTCATAACAATCACCTCTCATATGTAAGACAAATGTAACACAACCAATACAAAAAGTCAAGTACGTACCATATCGGCACTTATTGCTTCGACACTAGTGTCTTCGCCTTTAGGTTGCTATGTGTGCTGGCACTATCTTCAATGTTGAGGCTATTTCAACACACATTGTGACCTAACCTATGATGGAGATTGACTACCTCATATGTCTTAATCCTGCACACTAGCACTATATAGTATAGCCGTGATAATCTCTTATATATCATTATATATCTAATATGGGTTATATTCTTAATATAGACTATTTTTCTAATACAGACCATACTCCTAATCAGGGCCTTTTAATTCTCTGCGACCAATTTTATAGCCCTCCTATGGAACCGAGCACCATTAAACATCATATCCGGAACAGAAGTGTTCAATTTACAGGCTAATCCGATGATCAGATTCCGCAAAG
>BNWE01000185.1 GCA_025998595.1 Alphaproteobacteria bacterium
AAATCTCGAGTCACGTGATGATAGGCTTTCTTAGCCATGGTTAACCTCTTTATTTAAACTAACTCGAGATTAACTTCTTCACGTGGCTTTTTCACTACTTTTTTTGCCCAAATCCACAAAAACGCTCTTTTTTAGGTCGCTACTTGATGCACTTCAGTGTTGAATGGGCCTTTCGCATCCGGACACAGTCGAAAAAACTCTTCCACCGACCGAATCTGGCGCTTCGGCAATGTTATGGTCCTGCCCAAGGCCTTCTCTAGTAGAGGAAGAAACTTCTGAGTCCATGCAAAACAGGCGCTTCTAACTGCTCCGAATACAAAGCCAGCCACGTCAAATGTCGGATATGCTTTCATATAGAATAGTATGTACAACAATTTGTGGGATGCCTCTGGTAAAAGTCCCTTAATGTTTGATCCCGTCACATCATGATATAATATCAGAGATTGGATATGAGAGATTTAAGGAGGTACTATGGGACAAATTTTACACAGGAGCGCCCGCACGACGGAGGCAGTTCGTTTAGAGATACAGCAGAGCACAGAGAGTATAGCAAAATTGGCGGCGAAATATAACATAAGTCCGAATACGGTTATGAAGTGGAAGCACAGGGAATCAGTGGAAGACCTGTCCTGCAGGCACAAGGAGGTACGTTCGACTGTGTTATCGAAGGAAGAGGAGGCGATTTGTGTCGCTTTCCGCAAGCATTCACTTTTGCCGCTAGACGATTGTCTGTTTGCGCTACAGAAAACGATACCACATCTGTCGAGATCCTCATTGCACAGACTTTTTCAGCGCAATAACATCAGTGTTTTACCTCAAAAGGCAGCTAAGAAAAGGGTAAAGCAGAAGTTCGCTGATTACGAAATTGGTTACTTTCACGTTGATATTACAGAGATTTATTCGGAAGAAGGGAAACTGTGCTTATTTGTAGCCATAGATCGAGTCAGCAAGTTCGCATATATAGAAGTCCACAAAAGGATGCGCAAGGAAGAAGCGACGAGTTTTCTAAAAAATTTAATAAAAGCAGTACCTTATAAGATTCATAGAATTCTTACGGATAATGGAGCACAGTTTACGTATAAGTACTTAAAAACAAAGAAAGTGCACGATTTCGACTCAATTTGCAAGGAAAATTGGATCATTCACAAATTAACAAAGCCAGCGCATCCGTGGACGAATGGCCAGGTCGAAAGGATGAATAGAACTATCAAAGAAGCGACTGTTAAGAAGTATTACTACGAAAATAGTGAGCAACTGGAGAAACATCTCAATGATTTTATAAGAGCACATAATTTTGGGAAGAGATTGAGAGCTTTAAATGGCTTGACTCCTTTTGAATTTGTTGCTAAAAAATTACAGAAAGATCCCAAAAGTTGGGTACTTTTATTGGGTCATGATGAGGCGGGACCAAACACCTTAAGACCTCCTCCTACTGCTCTCTGACGTTCTTTCGACTCTAAGCTTTCTTTCCATACTTGCTCAAATGTCGGCAATAACACTTCAAATTCCTCTCTGCTCAGACCTGTTAGAGACTTCATTAGGCGATCATGCTTCAATACCATTTCAAAACTTAACATCTCGTCAACCTCTACGCAAAATAATATCTACTTTAACTCTTTTTTGGTTGTTCGTGAACAGGGTTATTTTTATATGATAATTGAACCAATTTCTCACGAGCCTCGTTCAATAAAGACGAATCCGTCGGATAGCGAACGTTGCTTTCCATCACCGTCGTGTCTACGATGACATTTTGAAAATCTTTGGGTTTTGCTGCTTCAATTTTGATCGTTGCCTCAACCGTAGATTGCAAAATGCGCTCAACGCCATTCTCGCCAAGACGATGCCTCCAGCGCGTTAACGAACTCGGATCGATGGGAAATTTCCACTGAAACTCAGAGTAGCCGCAAAACGATTGCCAATACGGATTCTCAACCCATTTCTTCACTACTTCTTCGTCGGAAATCCCTTCCATGTGCTGAATCATCAGCAATCCGACCATCAAACGAATCGGCTTTGGTGGATGACCTTTCAAGGGCGTGAATAAACTTTTGAGCTCATTTTCGAGACTCTCCCAGTCGATAACCGCTCCCAAACGCTGCAGTGGATGACTCTTGTCCAACTGATCCATCAGCGATGCTAAAAATAAATGTGCCTGCCTTGTCTCTGTCTTTTCCGGTACCATTTCTGTCGAGTAGGCCGAGGGAATTTCACCCTCAGCCCCTCACAGAACTGGACGTGAAAGTCTCCCTTCATCCAGCTCTTGTTATTTGCTTTCGTTAGAATGCCTCCTGTTTTCACAGTTACATCGAAATAAAGGCAAATAACTGAGCCCATTTGCTCCAGCAACTTTCATCGCCTTCCTCGCTAACTACGAGCTCATCCGCCCCTGCATGAAGCATCTTTTTTTTTGATGCTTTTCGCCACGCAAGTTCCAAAGTTGTATCGATGAAGCCTATTGTAGAGTCATCCTGCCTATACGCCGTTCGCTGCGCAGTCTCTCCCAAGTTGCTCTCTGCGCTTGTCCATAACACGTTGCAGCTGTTATGTTTTAACGAAGCCTTTAGACTATCGACGCCTAATCGAACAGTTCACTTTCGTTGATCTCTCTACAACTCACCTGACATTT
>BNWE01000186.1 GCA_025998595.1 Alphaproteobacteria bacterium
TATACTTGCCGAAGCGATCTCAGTATTTTCAAGCTCGGATGGCATGTTTGCAAGGGATTCTTTCGAACTGCGATCCGAATAATTAGAAGAATTTTTAGTAAAATGCTATAATGGGGTGGAGTAAGCCCTGAGTGGTAAGGATCCCATGTCAATTTGTTAGCTGCAAGCACGCGGCGAAAAATCCGTCTGTACCATGATTTGCTGGAGAAAGACGCAGATAGCCATCTCTGCATAGGGAAATGCCATCTGTTTTTGCATCTATTTCATCGAAAGATATGTTTTTTCTTTCGAAAGATGGGAATTTCTCGAGAAATTTCTCAACCTGGTCTTCATTTTCCTCCATCAGCACGGAGCAGGTGGCGTAGATCAATCTCCCTCCTTTTTTCACGAGATGCTGAGCCGCCTCAAGTATTTTCTGCTGTAGTACAAGCAGTTCTCGGATGTCATTTTCGTTCATTTTTGTTCTCATATCTGGATTTCTTCTCCAGGTACCAGTTCCGGAGCAGGGCGCATCCACAAGCACTATGTCTGCGCATTCGGCATGCCTCTTGAGCCACTTACCGGTAATTTCATTACAGAACACATTATTGACGCCTGCTTTTCTCAGACGAAGCTTCGCCTGAGATAGACGTACCACATTAGTGTCAAGTGCGAGTATTCTTCCTTTATTCTGCATATCAGCGGCAAGAGCGAGTGTCTTTCCACCGGCGCCGGCGCAAAGATCGATTACCATATCTGAAGAAGATGCATTACACACGGCGGCAATTAGCTGCGATCCTTCATCCTGTATTTCCGCCAGTCCGTCTTTTAAAACCGGATTGCCTCTTCCAATTCGCGCATTCAAAAGTCTAAGACCGTTCGGAGCAAATTTTGTGTCCGACGCCTGAAAACCATGAGCGCCCAGCATCGCCTTAACTGTATCCTTATCGGATTTTAATGTATTGACTCTCAGATCAACGAGTGCCTTCTGATTCAGTTCCAGCATTTCCTTTTCTAGATGTTCCTCGGAAAACGCTCGTACTAAATATGGCTCCAGCCACTGGGGATAGTTGAGTCTCACGTGCCGCGGCAAATCCAACTGTCTATCTAACGTTTTCAGGAATTTTGCATCAAAATCACTGAATTTCCAGTTATTGACATTTCGATCATAAAATGCCTCTACTATTTTCAGGTCGGATATCTTTTCTTCCAGTTTCATATAAGCCATCACAAAATATTTTCCATAGTCGGTAGTGATGTTTTCGGCGTATAGCTTCAGTGTCTCAAATTTTCTAAAAATAGAATAGGAATACTCGACTATATCTCTTCTTTCCGACGCGCCGATCCACCTATTCGCCTTGAAAAACCTCTGGAGTACGACGTCAAATGGAGTTAGTGAATGGAAAAATGTGTCCAAAAGATCTGTCACTATATAAATACGATCTGTTAATTTCATTTTAGCATCCTATTTTAGCGATTGTACCACTGGCGCCGTTTTAATTAAATGCCAGTGTCGCTGACACCGGTGGCCCAAGGCAACTATATATATTTCCGAGGACATTTTGCGACTGGATTTCGGTTTGAAGAAGCAAACTTTTTGGAAATCCTTTCTTGCGGAATCCATGAGTTTCTTTTCTTCTCCACCCTGAAAGATTTTTGCCACAAAATTTCCACCGTTTGCTAAAGCAGATTGCGCGAAATAATAGGTGCTTTCCACCAATCTCATGATTCTAAGATGATCCGTCTGGGGATGTCCAATTGTGGACGGAGCCATGTCGGATACGATTAAATCTGCCTTTCCGTCAGTATAAGACATTATCTCGGATTGTACTGCTTCATCTTCGAAATCGCCGATAACCTGGACGAGTCCATCAATGGGATGAAAATGCAGCAGATCAGTAGCGACGATATTGGTTCCCTCAGATGACCTCTGGACCAATAGCTGACTCCACCCGCCAGGTGCTGCTCCCAAATCAATTATGCTTTTGGCATTTCTTATCAGATGAAATTTATCATCTATTTCAATAAGTTTGTAGACGGCTCGAGACCGATACCCCTCGTTATGAGCCTTCTTCACATATGGATCACTGTTCTGCCTGTCGAGCCATCTTCTAGAAGATAAACTCATCTTTCCGGTAATTTTCATGTTTCACACCAAATTATGGGCAATACTACTATAAAAAATGCCGATTGCCCAGAGGAGTGTGTGGAGTTGAAGCATTTATCGCCTTTCATTAGACCTATTGCGAAGGTGTGATTAGAGGCATGGTAGGATTTTTAGTGTAGTTAGCTCAGAATTCTTTTTCTTGATTTTTCTTTCATGCGAGTCCAAATCCGTTTTTCAAGTTAACAATTCCAGCAATAATCCTAAACTTTAAATTAAATCTTATCTTTTTGTTACGATAACGGTCTGACATGATTCGGAATACCTTGATATCTCCGAGAATGTTTTCGACAATCACTCGAACTTGCGATAGCGCTCTATTCCTTACTCCCCCCCATAACTTATGGTAAACTATTTCAATGAGTTATGGTTGGAGCTATAAAATGATTGGGATTATTTCAGAATATTTTGATGGATTAGGTAAGGTTTTATTAAAGAATTTGCCTCAGG
>BNWE01000187.1 GCA_025998595.1 Alphaproteobacteria bacterium
TTCTCTTTTGCTGTCACTTCTAGCCTCCGATAGTAAAACGTATTAATTCTACCTCTTTCTAGCAAAATTGTTTAACCCTCTCTTCTCATATCTAAAATATTTAAAAAATTTTATGAAACGCCCGTGGGTCTGAATACTTCTGAGCAGTTTCCGCATCGAACGGGATAAATTCATGATAAACCTCTGAAGTGTCCTTATTTAATGCCGTAAATAGACATGGATTTTCATCGAGATTGAGATAAGCCATATATAATTGTACCTGCACATAGTAGGTCGGTTTCGAGACAAGAACGCCACGTTTTGCGGTGTCATTCCAGCTTTTGCTGTTCATGGTTTTTGCTTCCCACAACCAGGCTGAGCCTGGACGCGATTGTTTCGCTGCGCTAGCAAATTCTTTCTGTTTCAACTCTGGCGGAAAACCAAAAATTATGCCATCGCAATGGCCAGCTATTTTTCCATCGGCTATCGAAAAACCAAATTGTTTCCCGTTTTCGTTTCTGACGCGCAAATCAAATCCAGCAAAAATCATCCATTTGAAGATTAAACTTTCGAGATAATTTCCGATGTCGAAGGTTCGCAAATTCTGCGCAGAAAAATTGGCATCATGCTTCATGTATTGCAGCTGAACTTTTCTGATACACTCATCGCCAAGCATCGAAGCTCCGAGATAATTTCGTTTCTCTTTTTGTTTATGTTCCTCGATAAGTTTTGCATCGAGAAGATCATTAATTTGCTTCATTGTTGCCTCCGTTTTGATTTAGAAAATACTTTAGAAAATACAATTGCCCCTTGCCTGTGACCCGTGAAGTTTTAGAGATTGTGGTTATTCCGGAATGGTGCACAATTGCAGTTTCTGTCAGTGTGAACAGTCCGAGCTCCATTGCTTTTTGCGTCGGAGAGTTAAAATCAGCTCCGTCTTTTTTTATCAAAAAGCCTTCTTTGCGAAGCTGTTCAAACAAACGTTTTTCACCTGTCTCAATGCCGTTTGTTTTTAGTATTTTTGCTAGGTCTCGAATTAGAATTGTATCTTTCGTCACCGAGATGGCATCGGCAAGAACTGCTTTTGGTTTGTACTCTTTGATCTGAAAATTCAATTGTTCTGTCTGAAACCGAAGGCGTTCTTTTTCTGCTCGTTCCTTTTTAATTGCATTGAGCATCTCTATTAAAGCATCGGGATTGTTCAAAAATTCTTCAGCTTTGGCTGACGTAACGTATCCTCCATGTTTCCGGATGGACGGTAAAACTTCGTGAGTGATCCAGCGTTTGAATTGCTTGGCTTCAGGTTTGCGTGAGCTCATGATTAGGTTGTAAAGTCCACTCTCATTTATGATGGTTGTTTGTTGCTGTCTTCCCATGCTGTCGGTGATGTAGATTGAATCTACCTCATCTTCATCCAAGCGTGCAGCCACGTCTCTGCTGTTTTGGATTTCGAGTACATCGCAAGCATCTGTAAGTACCCAATTTGGATTCCCGTCTTTTAATATGGTTCTTACGATTTTGCCGTTATAAATTAATTGCAGTATTTCATTTGATGTACTCATAGCTATTCTCCTATTTCATTTCTTGTTTTAAACATTTTAAGTTCGCCTCTTTTGCCCACGGTTCTATTTAGAAATTGTTTAAACCGTTTTACATTTTCTTTCTGTGGCCCTGGTTCCAGCTCACTTAATCTTTTGTCGGTTAGAAAATGCGTGCCAGCCACTGTCAATATTAGGAGCCGTTTTTCACCGTAGCCTTCGATTGCATCGACATACTCTGGTATGTTTGGCACGCCTAATTGCTGACATTCTTTGTCTAGAACGCTCCGCAGTTCTCCGTTATGCAAAATGGCATTGTTATCGTTAATTGTTTTCATTTTCGTCCTCCAATTCTGCTAAAAATCCACACATTTAGCTTCGCTGATCTTCGATTCAAGAAAATCTCCGATTGTAAGATCTCCTATGCGCTTATCGTTTTCTTGCTTCATACTCAGTGCTTGCAGCACACGCGCTATTCGATAAACGCCTGTGGTGCAACCACTTTTTTGTCCTTTCTAGTTAAGTATTTCTGTTTGCCTTACATATTCTTTTTTTCAATAATTCCACTCTCACGGCATTTGGCGTAACGTTTGCGCAATCGCATGCGCGCTCGAAATAACGACCTCCTTGACAAATCCAGTCGAAGGCTTCTTTTCTTTCGCGTTCTCTCACGTTACTGTCAATCACATCTGCGATTGCTCTTTTTATCACCGCTTGCCACATTCTTACTTCCCCATCACACATCGGTTCATATGCTTCAGGGAATATAATTTGAATTGCTTGTGTGATTTTTGTAGGATGGATTATCGGGAGTAATAATCGATACGACTTTGTTCTTGTCTTTGTGTGTACCGCTCTTGTCGTTTTCGATGCCAATTTTGATTACAACTTCCAGTCCATCCAATTCACCCAATGAATTTATTCTTCTGGCTGCCATTGCGTTTTCAGACATATCTTTCGGATTGACGTTTTTGGCTGATTCAAGAATCGCACGGATTCGCGATTTGCCCATGTTGATCCAAGCATCACTGCCATTGA
>BNWE01000188.1 GCA_025998595.1 Alphaproteobacteria bacterium
TTATTTTATATGTATATACGCTCGTTACAACAATAGACTGCTTTTGCATGTTGGTTTTTTCTATTACATCGATACCGTTCATATCCTGATTTCTCAGCTCATAATCGGTTAATAAAAGTATTTTATCTTTTTGTTTTGAAGAATTTATAAAATCAATTGTCTCACTGCCTTGTATAAAATATTTTACGCTGATATCGTTCAAGTATTCTTTTAGACGATTTTCCCAGATGCTGTGAATTGACGGATCATCGTCCAATACAACCACGGTCTCACCTTTGTGTAATACAATCTGTCCAGCAACCCAAGCGGGAGGCTCAGACTCTGGAAATATGAGCATGATTTCAGTACCAATATTCTCAGTGGATTTAATTGACATTTGACCATTCATTTGTTGTAGAGTACTTTTAACCTGCTGCATTCCAATGCCATA
This sequence comes from Alphaproteobacteria bacterium, assembly GCA_025998595.1. The sequence goes on from BNWE01000188.1 coordinate 431, forward strand.
TCCACTTTCTTTGGTAGTACCGACAGGAACATTCTGCATAAACTTATCGACCATTTCTTTTGGCATACCTTTTCCATTGTCCTTTATGGTAATTTCGACTTTTTGGCTCTTTGCTGAAAAAGATACGTCAATAATTCCTGGTCTATCCTTAATAGCTTCTACAGCATTATTGATGATATTAGATATCATTCGGCAAAAATCGGAATAATCTCCTCCTACAAAAGCAAAATTGCTCGAAGAATCACAGGAGAAATTAAATGTCACATCTAGATCTCTGTATTGGTATCTCTTGTTATTAAGAATTTCCAATAAACTAATATAGATTGATATGTATTGCTCTGAGAAAGCCGGTTCGATAGATTCTATTACTTTCTCCTCATACTTATTCAGCAAATTGCTGGTAATATTCTCAATACTGGTTGCGATGTTTCTCAGCGCAATATGCTCTTTTTCCGAAAGACCTTCACAACCTTTCGTAAGCATAGACAAAGCGGATAACGGAGAACGAATATCATGTGCTATTTGTTCGGCAAAAATTTTAAATCTTTCTTGCTCTTCTAATCTCGTTTGTTGCTGTGTGTTTTTCAATTCCAACTGCTGTGCTTTTTTTCGATCGGTAATATCAACTGCAAGCCCTATAACCCCTTCGACTTCTCCATTTATTACTAACGGAGCTTTAACAGAGAGATAATAGGTGCTATTGAATTTTTCTTCAATAATTCTTTGTTTTTTGGTCTCCATGACATCTATGCACGCTCTCCATGACGTTTCATCTAATTCCCTAGCATTTGATTTCTCTCCAGCAACTCTATCAAACTCTTTATTTCTACAAATATATTTTCCGTATTTCCCAATGACATAAAAATTAACGTTTGATACAGTCTCTTTCATAAACGAAACGATTTCCTTATCAATTTCCTTCGTATAGTTCTTGAGATTGCCGCAATTTTGTTGTGCTTGCTTGGAAATTCTGTAGCAAAGTTGACGGATGTTGGTATATCTATTGACCACATAACGAAAGGAAGGAGTAAAAATTACAGGATAAACTATTGTTGCGCTATTAAGATGCGCGCACACATATGCACTTTCTTCAAGCAGAAAATCTACACATTCTTGGAAGGTGCCGTTTTCTTTATAGGTCGCAACAGCAGCATCTGCAATAAGTAAGTCCCTAAATTCTTGTATAATGCCATTTCCGTATTTATCTCCGGCAAAGTCTGTTTTTATTTGAATATGCCAACGTTCAAATTCATCATTGTTTATTCCATCTGCCCATGCTTTCATATTTACGTCAACAGTTAATTTCTCAATAGAACCCTTGTTATTAACAAACCATATCGTCGGTATGTTTGTATTGGAGTGTTTTTTAAAAATCGGAATACTATGTCTATACAAATAAGAGGTGTCTGTAATATTAATTTCTTTTATTTTTCTTTTAATATCATCACTATTTATTGAATTAACGAGCTCTTCAAATCCCTCTCCTGTCTGACTACGACACGCATGAGATATAACAACATCCAAAACGACGCTATTATCATCGGCAGATTCAAAAAAATCTATAGCTTCTTTATCCCATTTTACACATCTGTTCGTATTCATAATTCTCCTCTACTGTTTTTGTATATAATAATCAAAAAAGTAACTATTGCACAAAATATTAAGCCTAACACACTGCCAAACATCAAAATATGATCTTGGTGTATGTACCCGTGCAAAACTGTAAAAAATTGTATTACGCAGAAACCTGCAAAAGTTGCCAGAGAAATGCCATCGGTGTTTTTAGTTTTATATATCTTCACAGCCTGAGGTAGAAACAGCACGGCATTTATGAACATGCCAAAACCAAATACTGCTTCAATAAAGTATTCTATATAACCACAATAATCATACATTTAAAACACCGCTTACAACCCACGATAGAATACGCCTTTTTGATTTAAATCACAAATACATGTAAGCTCAAACAAATATAAGGCCAAAAAATAGTACACGGCCCATTCAACACTGAAGTGCATCAAGTAGCGACCTAAAAAAAGAGCGTTTTTGTGGATTTGGGCAAAAAAAGTAGTGAAAAAGCCACGTGAAGAAGTTAATCTCGAGTTAGTTTAAATAAAGAG
>BNWE01000189.1 GCA_025998595.1 Alphaproteobacteria bacterium
AATAAATTGTAGATATTTATTATGTTATAATCCAATATATAGTTTGTTTGTGAAGGATAATGAATAAAGTAGTTGTGGTATTAGGAATTATAGTTTTAATGACCCTCTCGGGGTTGTTTTTCTGTGTCGGCTTCTTTACGGGTACGACTATTTTTCCTAGCCGATTAACTTCGATAGGTGACGACGTTAAAGACACTGAAAAATCCATGACTCTCAAGGATATCGAAGACATAACCGATGCAAGATCCGGTAATATTTCAGAAAAAGTCGTTAACATTCTAGCTTCGGCAGCGGAAACTGCAACTGAAAAGGTCTCGACAGTCATAAAATATAAAAATTACATGAACATGTTTGGAAACGACAACAAACTAACCGTAGATTCTCTTCTGAGAGAGATCGCAGCTTCTCATTCAGCTGGTGATGACTGTTCCTACGATAAAACTGTAACCCAATCAAGCATTCATAAGCCACATGACGAACATCTGAAGGGTAAGAAGATAGTATTTATTGGATACTTTAAGAATAACGTAGCTATGCAGATTCAAAAGCTATTGATAGGAAAAGGCTACAAAGCCCATGTGGAGAAATCGAAGAGCGGAGATGGTAGCGAATCGTTTGTTTTCTGCGGTCCCTTCAAAAAAGAGGAAAATGCCAATGCTCTGGTTCTGTGGCTTTTAAAACATGATTTCTCAGAGGCAAGGACAATCAGTGTTTCTAACGATGCTATCGAAGAGACTCTGTACGACTTCGAAAGTGATGATTCCAACATGCCTGCTAATGATGAGAAAGATATTCCAGTAGTAGAATCCAATATATCTACTATATCTACCGCAACTGCAGATGTTTCTACGACCATACCTGAGGCAACAACGGTGATAGCTACACCTGCTGCTACAGTTGATTACACGCCCGTTCCTGCTGCTACAGTTGATTACACGCCCGTTCCTGCTGCAACAGTTGATTACACGCCCGTTCCTGCTGCTACAGTTGATTACACAGCTACACCTGCCGCTACAATTGATTACACGGCCACTCCTGCTGCTACAATTGATTACACGGCCACTCCAGCTGCTACAGTTGATTACACAGCCACTCCAGCTGCAACAGTTGATTACACGGCCGCTCCTGCTGCTACAGTTGATTACACGGCCGCTCCTGCTGCTACAGTTGATTACACAGCCACTCCTGCTGCTACAGTTGATTACACGGCCGTTCCGGCTGCTCCGGTCGATTACACGGCCGTTCCACCAACGTGACCAGCGTGACGCTGGACTCATTTACTGTTTCGCTACCAGCCGCGAATGTATGCGAGATATGATTGCAATGTTGAAGCTGATTCAGCAAAAATAAACAACGGGTCCAGCATCACACTGGTCACGCCGGCGCTGGTCCGTATATGGTTTTGTGTATCCAATGGAATACCTTCATGGGAACCTGGTATTTATCTTCGAATAGAGGAACTGCTTTGGCGGAAAATGCTCCTTCTGCGAGATTTCCCTTCCAGGTATGTCGTGAACCTCCTTTGGATATGTGTTCGCCGAACAAAACGTTTCTGGATTGCATACTGTTACAGGTAAGCATTGTATCGCCTATTCCGCCCAATTCTAGAAATGTGTCTTTTTTTCCTCCCATTGCAACGGTCAGATCGATCATTTCCCGAACACCATCGACGATGAGTTTTGCTATGGCGTTACTTCCGTATTTTCGGCCACTGAATATTCCGCATCCTATGGCCAGAATATTCTTGAATGCTCCGGCAATTTGCAGTCCAATATAATCATCTATGGGTTTTATGGTGAAATTCGGATTTGAAAGACGTGCCACGATTTCGTCTGATATATCACGGTTTTTTGATGCAATATTTACGCCAAACGGGAGTCCTCTTACTACTTCGTGGGCAAATGATGGTCCAGAAAACACAACGATATCGTTGTCGATGATTTCCTCTGCCAGATCGCTCATTAATCTTACCCCGGCAACATCAAGCCCCTTAGAACAAAGGACTACGGGGTTCTGAATGCAGTGCTCTTTTATCTGGCGGCAGATGAGTTCAGCTGCACTTGCTGGAACTGCAATGAATATTATGTTTGCATCAACGGATTTGTAGAAATCAGTTGTGCAGGAGATATTATCACTTAGGACGGCATGGGGGAATGCCTCTTTATTTATCCGTGTGTTGTTTATGGATTCTTCTATCGATGGTATATCGCTTATTAGCAAGACTTCCTTTGATCTTACTCCAAAACACTGAGCGATTGCTGTACCGTAGCATCCTGCACCGACAACAACTACTTTTTCATAACAATTATCCATAATACCATCCTAATTTAGCGACAATGATTATCATACAACATTTTCATGTCTGAGACGAGGGTTATGGAGTTTCTTCTTCCTGCGTGAGATGGTTCTTGCGCCCATTCAGAAACGAAGTGCATCAAGTGGCGAAACAATCCGATTTGCCACAAAGACCTCTCGAGGTGTTTTGAAGTTTAACACTTTCCGTGGTCGATTGTTAAGTTTATTTTCAATTTCCCTAA
>BNWE01000190.1 GCA_025998595.1 Alphaproteobacteria bacterium
CACAAAAAATAGACCACCTAATTAGGTTGCATAAATAGTACCATATCAAAAACGTAACATCAAGATATGTTTTTATTTTTTTCTATTTTTTCTTATCTAGGGGGTAATTTCATGCGGAGTTAGGGTTTAACTCTCCGACGCAAAAAGCAATGGAGCTTGGACTGTTCACACTAACAGAAACTGCAATTGTGCACCATTCCGGAAAAACCACCATCTCTAAAACTTCACGGGTCACAGGCAAAGGCCAAGTATATTTCATCAATTATTTTCTCAATCAAAACGGAGGCAATAATGTGTAACGACGAAACAACACAGCAGGATAACGATCTTTTTAAAAAAGCCAAAGAACAAAATAAAAAGGAGTGTACGCAAATGACAACCACTAACGAACCACAGATATTTTCTTACTACGGAAAAAGCGTCAGAACTGTCCTAGAGGATGGAGAGCCGCGTTTTATAGCAAAAGATGTATGCGATGTATTCGGTGAAACAAATAGAAATCGTGCAATGCAAACTCTCGATGAAGATGAAAAGGGGTATACGCAAATGAATACCCCCGGCGGAATGCAAGAGTTTGCTGTCGTAAATGAGGCAGGCCTATATTCTTTGCTCTTTGCAATGCAACCTTCAAAAGCACGCGGCGTTAGCGATGAGTATATTGCTGAAAGGCAGCAAAAACTTAGACAATTCAAACGCTGGGTTACACACGAAGTTTTACCGTCCATTCGCAAAAACGGCGCATATATTACACCAGTAAAAACTGAAGAACTTTTGAACAATCCAGACGCTTTAATCGAGATGCTCAATGCGATTAAAAAGGAACGAGCGGAAAAAGAGCGACTTCAGTTTCAAATCGAAAACGACAAGCCAAAGATTATATTTGCTGACGCGGTTTCAGTGTCGGAGGGGGCAATTCTAATCGGAGAATTGGTAAAAATCCTCAAGGGGAACGGAATCGAAATTGGTCAGAATCGTTTGTTCGAGCGACTTCGTCAAGACGGTTTTCTCATCAAGCGAAACGGAACTGACTACAATGCGCCAACTCAAAAAGCAATGGAACTCGGTTTATTCAAGGTCAAAGAAACCGCAATTACTCATTCGGATGGGCATGTCACTGTTTCAAAAACTACTAAAGTCACAGGCAATGGACAGCAATATTTCGTAAATTATTTTCTAAATCAAAACGGAGGCAGCAATGAAGCAAATTAACGATCTTCTTGATGCAAAACTTATCGAGGAACATAAGCTAAAAGAGAAACGAAATTATCTCGGAGCTTCAATGCTGGGCGATGAGTGTATCAGAAAAGTTCAGCTGCAATACATGAAGCATGATGCCAATTTTTCAGCGCAGAATTTGCGAACGTTCGACATCGGAAATTGTCTTGAAAGTTTAATCTTCAAATGGATGATTTTCGCCGGATTTGATTTGCGTGTCAGAAACGAAAACGGGAAGCAATTTGGTTTTTCGATAGCCAATGGAAAAATAGCTGGGCATTGCGATGGCATAATTTTTGGTTTTCCGCCAGAGTTAAAATCGAACAAATTCGATATGTTGAGCTCCTCGATAAGTTTTGCATCAGTTGAGCAAAGTGCAATTCACACTGGTGAAATTATCGGATCAATGCCTCAGGCCTTATGGGAATGCAAAACAATGAATAACAAAAACTGGAACGACACTGCAAAACGTGGAGTGCTCGTGTCAAAACCAACATATTATGTGCAGGTACAATTATATATGGCTTATCTCAATCTCGATGAAAATCCGTGCTTATTCACGGCATTAAACAAGGATACTTCGGAGGTTTATCATGAATTTATCCCGTTCGATGCGGAAACTGCTCAGAAGTATTCAGACCGAGCCGTGCAGATTATCAAAGCAACCGAAAGTAACGAATTGTTGCCGCGCCTTTCGAACGATTCGTCTCATTTCAAATGCAAAATGTGCGGATTTAGAAATGTATGCTGGGGAGATGCACAATGAATTCAGTTTTATATTCTGCATTACAAGAACGTGGCCTTCCGTTTCCAAAAGAAGATGTGACCTCGGACAAATTCACGAGATGGGGAAAAAAGTTCAGATACTGGGCGATCAAATTCGTTGGTGGATATTCGTTTGGTGATTTTTCCTGCGGTGAACATTGGGAAGCGTTCGAAGAAAATTATGACCATGAAAAATGCAAAAATGAAATTCGCACGATTCAGAAAAAAATGAGTGAAGAAAAAAAGTTTGAGCAGGCCAAGGCCGCCGTCGTCGCACAACAAATTTGGAACGAAGCTGTAGAATGCGAAATACATCCATACCTAGAAAAAAAGCAAGTGAAACCATATGGATTAAAAATGCAAAACGAAAAACTTTTAATTCCGATTTTCGACGAAAACGATAATTTGGTTTCTCTTCAAAAAATCTATCCCAATGGATTGAAAAAATTCCACGCCGGAGGACGCAAAAAGGGTTGTTTTTTTGTGATTGGTAACATTGATTCCGAAGTCATAATTTGCGAAGGCTACGCAACCGGAGCGAGTATACATG
>BNWE01000191.1 GCA_025998595.1 Alphaproteobacteria bacterium
GAGCAACTGGAGAAACATCTCAATGATTTCATAAGAGCACATAATTTTGGGAAGAGATTGAGAGCTTTAAATGGCTTGACTCCTTTTGAATTTGTTGCTAAAAAATTACAGAAGGATCCCAAAACTTTGGTTCTTTCATCGGGGCATGATGAGGCGGGACCAAACAGTATATTAATTCAACCTATAGGAGACATATTCCGTCTCATATGTATTGAACCTTTAGATATGCGAGTTTTTTTTTCGATATTGGAGCCACTTCAGCAAAAGTAGATGCCTGTGCGGCACGCACCGTGACGTTGGATCCGCTTACCGCTTCGCTACCAGCTTCATCGTATGCGAGTTTTTTCTTCGATATTGGAGCTGCTTCAGCAAAAGTAAACGCCAGTGGTGCAACCACCGTTTCAGTCAGTAGCGAAGCATTAATGCCCGTGGTGCAACCACATTTTTTTATTATTTTCGTGAGAATTAACTTTTTGTTAAGCTTTTTTAGACATAATGATTATTGAAGTTTTCAGAGGAAGGAATGAGAAGATGTATAGCAATAATAATAGAATGTACGAATTTTATGATTCATCGTCATATTTGTTGATGCCTGCACGTAAGATGGCGCACATGACCCGGTCTTTTCTTAATGGACATCCGAGTGCCATGGATTTTGGCGCTGGACGTCTTGCGGAGGGAATTTCGGACATGTATGAGCGCTCCACAAGATATGTGAAGAAACCGGAGTTCAATATTGATTCCGTTGATGTAAACGGTGAAAAAGTAAAGGTTTATCAGACAACGGCAGTAAAAAAAGCTTTTGGTGATCTGGTGCATTTCACGAAGGAAAATCAGGAACCTGAACCAAAAGTACTGATAATTGCTCCAATATCCGGACATTTCGCGACGCTACTGAGAGATACCGCCAAAAGAATGATTCCAAAACATGACGTCTATATTACCGACTGGAAGAGCCTTCGCGATGTGCCACTGTCTGCCGGTGATTTCGATCTGGACACATATTTGTCGTACTTGATTGATTTTCTTCATCACATAGGACCAAGTGCGCACGTGATGGCGGTTTGTCAACCGGCGGTGCAGGTTATGGCGTTGGCGGCTGTATTGGATGGAGCCGATGATCCATGCGCTCCGGCCACAATTATTCCAATGGGAGGTCCAATCGACCCAAGAGTGAAAAAAACAGAGGTAAATAAACTTGCAGAAAGTCATCCTTTGGAATGGTTTGAGAAGAATTTCGTAACATATGTTCCCCACGGACACATAGGAGCAGGTCGTCGAGTCTATCCTGGGTTTGTCCAGCTAACGGCGTTTATAAACATGAATCCTGAGTCGCACCATAAGGCGCATGTCCAGTATTTGGAAGATAAGATATTAAAGAATGCTGCTGGAATAGATAAGCACGCAACATTCTATGACGAATATCTGTCTGTTTTGGATATGGACGCCGTCTATTATCTAGAAACAATCGAGAAGATATTCCAGACCTATGAGTTGCCGCGTGGGGTTATGAAATACAGGGGGGACACAATTGACCTTTGCGCCATAAGAAATTGTGCATTACTGACACTGGAGGGCGAGAAGGACGACATATCCGCTCCGGGGCAAACCTTTGCAGCACATGCTCTCTGCCGAAATCTGCCGGAAGAAATGCATGGACACTATCTACAACCGGGGGTTGGTCACTACGGTGTTTTTTCCGGCAGTAAATGGAGATCTTCGGTGGCGCCAAAAATAGAAGAATTTATCAGAAAATTCGACTACAACATCGGCACTTACAAAAGAAGTGCGTCCGCTTCGAGTAGTAAAGTGAAGACGATGCGAAGCATTCTAGAAGATGTAAAATGCGATGGCATTGTAACAAACGATTAAAAAAGTAGTTTGAGTATTTACGCATTGTACTTGGTAAAGCCGAGAATCCGTTGTTGGGTTTTCGGCGATAGCTGTTTTTGTATCCGAAGGCAAGCTCATCGATTGGGATTGCCTTTGAAAAAGGAGAAAGGCACAGATTAATTTGTTTATATATAAAACTTAGGTGATTTCTGTATTTATTTGTTTTGAGCTCTTTGTTTTTTATTTTAATTAAATGGAGTTATGAAAATGGAAAAGATAGTTATTGCTGCGTTTGCGATTTTTATGTTGATCATTGAGTCTGGTGCGACAATACAAGATGTAAACACAACTGAAAGTGAGTTGCGTTCACTGCAAATTGTACATTCTGATTTTTTGCAGAAGCCTTTCAGAATATTCAAATTTTCTGGAGCTCTTGATTTGGAGTATCCCAGGAAAAGAATAGTAGGCAAAGATTCACCTTATCCGTCTGGATATATTGATCAGCATATACAAGAGATACGAAACAAAAAAGATATTGCCGTTGCCTCAATGCCGGATGGGCCCATTCAACACTGAAGTGCATCAAGTAGCGACCTAAAAAAAGAGCGTTTTTGTGGATTTGGGCAAAAAAAGTAGTGAAAAAGCCACGTGAAGAAGTTAATCTCGAGTTAGTTTAAATAAAGAG
>BNWE01000192.1 GCA_025998595.1 Alphaproteobacteria bacterium
TATTATGGCTTTTATTGCAGCTTCTACTACATGTTTTCTTTCAGTATTATACAGTATCATGTAGGCGTCATTTGTATATTCTTTTGATATATTAGTTAGTTTATCAACTGCGTCGCTCACTTCTTTAGCATTGAATTCGGAAGGTGCATTAAACGGGTCCAGCGTCACGCTGGCGTCACGTTGGTTGAAATGTCCCCTGGCGTTTCCTGTTAATATGGCGATGCCATTGTCGATATCAAAATGGTATTCATTGGAAGACAGCCGAAGACCGTCTTTTTCTATTAATATATCCGTATTTCCAACAGCGATTTTTTTGTTGAAGTCGACTATGGATTTCTCGGTTTTCATCTCCAAACCAGACGATGTCGTAAACTTCACATTTCCCGTAAATTCACATATGGTTTTGTTGTCATTTATCAGCTTCGTTTTATCCGACGATACGCTTCCGCTTTCTCCATCCGACAGCTGGAAATTGGACGTCATTTTTTCGAAAACATAATTATCCTTTTTTTCCTCTGTTATTTTTTGGGACGCAAGAGTTATCTCTTTTCCCTTTGTATCATATGTTTTGTAGGTGATGTCGGAAAGTACGCTCTCGGCAGAAGTGTCTGTAATCTGGAACTTATCGCCGGCTGAATTTTTCGTATTCAGGATATACATCAGCACATAGGCTGTCATACCAACGGCCAGTGATGCAAAAACAATGGATATAAACTTTATACGCCTTCTTCTTCTACGCAAGACCTGCTCTCAAACAATCATGTATGTGTATTATGCCACAGGGATATCCATCTTCCGATACAACTAAAGTGGTAATTTTATGATCATTCATGATTTTGGTGGCTTCCTGTGCAAATGTATTTGGAGATACCATTCGCGGATTGCGGCTCATGATATCACTGGCCTTTGATTCCAGGAAATTATTGTTTACTTTTCTTCTCAAATCTCCGTCCGTAATAATTCCGGCTATCTTTCCATCATCATCAATTACAAATGCACAACCAAACGATTTGTCTGTCATTTCCTCCAGAACCGATTTCATGAAGTCGTTTTCCTTTACAAGCGGTAAATTACAATGCATTAGATCATTTACCGTAAGTAATCGCTTCCCCAAAGCTCCGCCCGGATGCAGCTGCTTGAAATCATCACTATTGAAATTTTTCCTCTTCAGAAGGCATAGTGCTATGGCGTCACCAATTGCTATCATGACTGTTGTGCTAGTCGTTGGTGCTAAATTATGCGGACATGCCTCATGAATGCTAGGAACGATAATGTTTATCTGCGATGCTTTCGCCAGAACGCTCTTTTCATTAGAAGTAACTCCGATAATGTCGATTCCGAATCTATTGGCGTAGCTGAGCATTGGCATTAGCTCATTTGTATTCCCCGAGAACGAAAGAACCAATAGGACGTCATCCTTCGAGATAACACCAAGATCTCCGTGACTAGCCTCCGCCGGATGCAGAAAGAACGATGGCGTTCCCGTCGACGACAACGTCGCAGATATTTTTCTTCCGATATGCCCCGGCTTTCCCATTCCGGACACGATCACGTGGCCATTCTTCTTGCTGTATATGAGATCAATTGCCGCTGAAAAACTTCCGTTCAGACCATTACACATCTCGGTTAATCCAGAAATTTCTTCTCGGATTACTGACTTTGCGTATTCTAATTCATCGATAGACATATTGTTTTGTTCCATTTTTTAATCTCCACCAGCGTGACGCTGGACCAGTTTACTGCACCTTCCGAATAGTATGCCAGCACTATCTTCAACATTAAAGCTGCTTAAGCATGAGTAAATGCAGGTGCGGCACGCACTCACTCCACCGTGACTGATTTAGCTAAATTCCTCGGCCTATCCACGTCCGTTCCCAAAATGATTGCCGTATGATAAGCCAACAGTTGCAGCGGTATCGAGTAGATAATCGGAGCAATCGCCGAGTAAACAACCGGAGCAATCACCGAATGCACACTCGGAAGAACCAGCTTACGCACTTCTTTTGGTAGAAGCTTTTCTCCATCCACATCCGTCACAACTATTAGATTTTTTCCACGAGCAAGCGCTTCCTGCAGATTGGACGCCGTCTTTTCGAACAACTCATTGTGCGGACACAAAAGCACAATTGGCACATGGTCATCGATGAGTGCAATTGGACCATGCTTCATTTCTCCGGCGGCAAATCCTTCCGCATGCACATAGGATATTTCCTTTAGCTTTAAAGCTCCCTCCAGTGCGATCGGAAACATCGATCCCCGTCCCAAATATATGGCATTGGAACTTTTGGAAACGATTTCCGCCAGTTGCTTTATTTCATCGGAAAGTGTCAGAACTTCCTCACAAATGGCTGGAACATTCTGCAACTGTCCCAGAAGAAACTCGTTTTTGCAGAATGCGAGACAGGCCAATATTATCAGCTGCGCAGAAAAACATTTTGTAGACGCTACTCCAACCTCAATACCTGCTTCCGAGTGAAACACGATTTCAGACACTCTATCTACGGCGCTGTTTTTC
>BNWE01000193.1 GCA_025998595.1 Alphaproteobacteria bacterium
CTAATACAGTATGGGCTCCCCTTGTGTACCTTTCTCTATCATTCATCCTCTGAGTCTAAAACTTCTAATACGCTAAAGCAATTCACGCTAAAGCGTAAGGTTTATAACCGACCCGTGGAAAATAAAAAGTATTTTGCTGTCGAAGTGGCTGTTTCTGACATAATCTATGATGGAAATTTCTCGATCGCAATTTTTTTCAGGTTTCAGAAAATTCAAATGCAGAGCAAGCTTTGTTCTGATATTGGAGTATGTTTTCAGATTGCTTTCTGTATCTAATATCTTTGAAAGAATAGTGGTTATCTCTTTGGTTGGTTGAAATATGAGCATGTCCAGCACATTGGCCGTACTAGCGGTGGAAGTAATCTTTTCGATATTCAGTAGCACTTCAGCTAAATATGTTTCCGTTTCTTTTTTCTCTTCTTCCGCCACATTTGCTAATCCAATTACCGTTTCTATGAATCTGACATAATTTCCATCGAATTCTCCAAGCATATCCCAAGCGTAGCCTTCCTCTTTCTTTGGATTTAGCAGAATATCGTGGTCTTTCTGAAAGCAAGCGTCGCATAGTTTTGATCCGTCTTCAAAAACGACAACTCGTTTGTTTTTGGATCGAGCATCCTCAAGGAATTTCGCAATTTGTGCTGTATCTTCATCAAAAAAGTATATAGGTTTTTACGTTATTTCGTCGTTCAAAGGTATGCCATAGAAAAGCAGATCATTTTCAGAAGTGGTTGCACCACTGGCACTTTCTGCTTTGCTACCTTCCGAAAGGTATGCGAGATGTGTTTGCGATGTCGAAGTGGAATCAGCATGAGTAAATGCCCATGTCGCAGACACCAATTTGAACTTCGTTTTGGTCACTAAATCGATGCCAGCGAATTTGATAAACGCCTCTCCGGTTTTGAGGTTCATAATTTCGTTAAATGGCACGCTGGATTTTTTGTGAGTTTGCTGCGCGATATTGACTCCGTCTCGAACGGTGTTGGCTCCATATGATATGGATTCCATCGTTGAAATTTCTTCTTTTTCTCCCAGAAATCCGCTCATATATTTGGCTGTTTCCGGTTCTGGTACGTTCATTACGACCTTCGTACCGCAAAGTCCCGTAATAGTATGTGCCGTTTCATGTCCGTAAATGGCGTTTAGCTGCGATACCATTTGCGTGCCAATTACAAAACATCCGCCGAATTTCCGAACTTCTGCCAGCGACGTTTCGATCTTCGGTAGGCGCTTCAAATTGTGTAGCTCATCAATAAAAAACCAAGTTCGTTTATCGGTAGGATTCGTTTGCAGCAGCGCTTCCGACGCAATGGACAGCCATGCCGTTATTAGCGGCGTTAGCGCAGTTCTTTCAGCGGGTTTACAAGACAAAAACATGGTTGTGCTTGCAGCACTGGCGTTAATGGCTTCGCCATCTTCTGAGGGGTATGCGGGATGTGTTTTCAATGCTGAAGTTGAATCAGCAAGAGTAATCGCATGTGTTGTAAGTACCCAATCTCTGATGCTGAAATTATCGCTTTTCGATTCTTTCAAAATATCGAAAACAGATACTGCATTGATGAGAGTGGCTCGAATGGAAATGGCCATTTTATCGGCACGTTTGTCCATCAGGCTGTAGCCGTAGGTTCCTTTGAGATACATTTGAATTTCTTCCAGAGAGACTTTTAGCAGAAGATCGATAAATTCTTGGGTGCTTTTGTTTTCTCGTATGACTTTTTTGGCGGTTTCAACGAAAACAATTTGTGCGGCATCTTCCCAGAATTTATCGTGGATATCACTGCGGCCAATCAAACATGCAGCAATGTTTTTCAAGAGAATTTCGTTGTTGCATTCGCTCAAAAAACTCCATGAAACAGATCGAGAATCTAGCGGATTCAAAATAATGTCGCCATCTTGGTAATATTTTTCAACAAATGTTCCGACCGTATCCACGATAATTAGTCGTTCGCCTTTTGCTTTTACCTGATCAATGAGTTCAATGATGGCGTTGGTTTTTCCCGCTCCGGTTGTGCCGGTAAGAAGCGTATGGCGCATTTCAGCAAATTTTGGATATGGAATTTCCGCCAGTGTAATGTCGCTTTTATCTTTGATGGTTTTTTTCAGAACTTTTGCCTTTACGTAATCATAGCCGGAAATTATCTCTTTGTTATCGCTAATGGATTTTCCAAAATACTTATTGATTACGAGTATGGTTACCGCTGCCACAACGCCTACTGCAATACTCAGTTCTAAATTCAACAGCAGAGATTCTTCAAACTTCGCTTTGAAATTAATGAGCATTGTAGTCTTCGCAATGAAATAATCTGCAAATTCCTTCCATCTTCCGAATGAATCGCACATGAAAGACGTATTGAACCCTAACTCCGCATCAAGTTAGGTCGCCTACGTCAATTTTTTTAAAGATTTCTCGAGTTTTTTTTGTCATTTCAGATCGATGCCAGACGCCGTTAATTTTGAGTTGATAAGTAGCTTTGGCG
>BNWE01000194.1 GCA_025998595.1 Alphaproteobacteria bacterium
AGATGTTGATGTGTTAAACGACTGTGTTACAGACACAAAACTAACGTTATATTTATCAAATAGGTCGATGATTTTTGCAAAATCAAACAGTGATCGCGACAATCTGTCGATTTTGTAGACCACAACCATATCTATGAGGCCGTTTTTAATGTCTTCAAACAATTCCTGCAAGGCAGGCCTTTCCATATTACCGCCGGAGAATCCGCCATCATCATAATGCTTGGAGATGGGGCTCCAATTTTCATGAATCTGGCTGGCAACGTAGTTTTCTGCTGACAAACGCTGAGCATCAAGGCTATTGAACTCCTGTTCCAGACCATCTTCGCAGGATTTGCGTGTATATATTGCACATCTGATTGGTGTTTTGTTCATGATTTATGCTCCTGCCACGCCGAAAAATTTGAGCCCATTCCACTTTGTGCCTGTGATTTTGGTTGCGATGGCTGACAATGATTTAAAAATCTCGCCAGCATAAGAAAAACCTCCATCCACAACCAAAATTTCGATGAAGTTACCTTTGTAGTCTTTTACTATTTTGGTTCCGATCATCGGATTGAATTTTCCGTTCTGCGAATTCTTCGGACTCTTAATTTTTTTAGCTGTAGCCTGAATTTTCTCTGCAGTAATTTCATCGATTCCACCATAGGCCAATTCTTGAATTCGATAGGCCAACTTAGAAATCATGTATTCTCTGCTGGAAATTGCAGGTTGATGATCAAACATCTTGTCCCATAGGACTTTCAACTCGATGGTCTTTTTATCCTGCAAACTCAGAACCTGTTTTATCACGCTCATATCTTTTTCATTGTTTTTAATTTTATCCATTTGCACTCTCCGTTTTGTCAATTATCACCATACACATTAACTCTCCGTTTCCTGTCAGAATCAAGCGAAAAAACCTTCTTTTTCTCTCCATTTCGAGCGTTTTCCGCTTTTATATAACGAACGATACCGTCATACACCAATTTTGCCAATTGGGCAGGCTTTGAACTTGCATCCATCGTTTTCTTCGATTGTGTTTTTGGCGTTTTATTCATGGTCGTTCTCCATAATCTTTGAGAAAAGCTTGTATTTCAGTTTCCACATACAACCATGCGCCGTCGTACTCGTAATGCTTTGGGAAAAACGACGATTTCGACATTTCTTTAAAATCCCCGTATTTGATGTCGTATTTCTGCAGAATATCCCATCTCGTCAGCAGATTTATTCCTGCGTCTCTTTCTGTTGTTAAACCGATATCCATTTTTTATATCCTTTCGTTATTTATATTTGTAACTACGATTCGTATTTTTTTGCCTCATGCCATTGTTGGCAACCATTTAGCGTTTTTGGAGGCGGATGGAAGAACAAGAGCAATTTTCTGAACATAAACCTAAAAATCAGAAAGTTTTGTTGTCCGCGTTTCTGTGGTTTTTTGACGGCGATTTTTGGCTCGAATTTTAACAGCTGAGCTGCATTTTCGAAATTTGTCTTGCATTTTATATAACCTGTCTTGTCTGTCTTGTGTTCTGTCTTAAAAATGGCATCTAACCTATTGATTTCATTGAACAAGACAAAAAGACGGATAAGACACACGAAAAACACTATATATGTTTTTTTTATTTTTTTGAGAATAGAAAAAAATAAAAGTCTGTCAAGCGAAGTTTTTCCAAAAAACACATATATAAAAGAAACCAAAGGATAATATACTATTATACCTTTAGGTATGCTCTCCTCCAATTTACATGATACATAATATATATCACATTGTAAACAGATTATTTTAAAATCTTCGATAATATTTTTTTTCATGATTATGCCTCAAAAATTCTGCTGTTAATGACGTACATTCTCTGTTGTTTTCCATTGATGCATGGGCGTGCAGTCGCACGATCCTTATTGCTGCCAGATTCCATAATTCCGAGATCAACAAGCAATTTTGTAACCGCTTTCAATGGGATGCCTTTGGCAATTGTGTTCTTGAAATACTCTGGGAATATGTAATAAACGTCTTCTAAAATGCCATCTGCTTCTGTTCGTGATTCAACATATCCGGCTCGCTCACCGAAAAAAGTGTTATCAAAAGTTTTGTGATTTGCTATCCGCTGAAAACGAATGTGAGCGTATGTTTCTAGGTAGCTTTTAATTTGTGCCAGCCATTGTTTTTCTTCTTGGTTTCCAAAGCCTCCCTTGTCTCTGATCCAATCATTGAAACATCGCAAAGCCGCATTCATAGCCTCGCCAACTGGCCATCCAGTAATGCCGTATTTTGTGGCCAACTCACCTGCAAAACCGAATGTAAAAAAGATGTCGAAAACTCTAAAGTCTTGTCCTTCTGCGCCTACTGGCCAGGGTCTTTTAATTCTCCCCAAGAAGTAATAAAGTATTAATAAGTTTTATAGAGGCAAGAGAATGGCAACGTTAACAGAAATATTTTCAAGTATAGAGGATCCGCGGAATCCATCAGGTCGTAG
>BNWE01000195.1 GCA_025998595.1 Alphaproteobacteria bacterium
GGAGCTGGAAGTCCATGTGCCATCGAACTCAACTCCGCTGCGATTGGGGGCGCAATTGGCACGATTGCGGCAATTGGTCCAATCGCAGCGGAGTTGAGTTCGATGGCACATGGACTTCCAGCTCCATTGGCGATGGGAACTGTAGTTGGTGGGGCAATGTTTGGCAATAACTTATCCGTCGTATCAGATGCAACCATTGCCGCGGTATCGTCCCAGGGCGCAAATATGCAGAAGAGATTAAAGATCAACTTGATGATCGCTTCGGTCGCAAGTATTGTCACTGTTGTTTTGCTGTGGTTCTCGGCGACCATATCCATCGGAGACATAAAGGGAGGCGATTACTCACTACTACTGATTGTGCCGTACATTGTATTGATAATTCTTGCTTATGGCGGAGTAAACGTTTTTGCCAGCCTAGTATTGAGCACTACTCTGGCTGGAACGATCGCTCTTTTCATGAAGGAGGATTACGGAATCATAACATTCAGCAACAACATCTGTCTGGGATTTAAAAATGTGAATAGCATCATGCTGCTGTCGTTAATGATCGGTGGCATGTCCGGTTTAGTTGGTGAAGAGGCCATGACGAAAGTCACGAGTGCGATATCCATCTGGATGTCCAAAAAGAAGAAAGTGAAATCAAGTCTACCACAGCTTATTATTGCGGGATTGGTTAGCATGGCTACTATACTTCTATCAAACAATGTCGTGGCTGTGATTTTTTGCAGTAAGGTCGCAAAAGGAATAGCAAAAGAGAACGACATTTCACCTCACTATACAGCCACTATTCTTGAGGTGTTCGCTTGCGGAGTAAAAGGAGTGCTGCCGTACGGTGCTCAGGTTTTGTTGGCGGCATCTTTAGCCAATATATCGCCGTTGAGTGTGATTCCGTACGTGTACTATTGCTATGCACTAATCGTATCAGGAATCATATTTATGTTGCTGATGGATAAGAAGGCGACCGTACTGAAATAGTTCCTCTTTACAAGCTTACCACCCGACGCGTCATAAGAACATCCACAAAGTATGCGAAAAAGATAGAAAACTTAAAGCCTTAGTTATATATCGGAGTCCTCGCTTGAAGTAGGAAATAGTTGATCTGAGAAGTTTTTTTTGAGTAATTTTCTTGTTTTTTCGGAGTAGTTCCGACGGAAACGGCCCAATAGATCGCAATTGTCAAAATCAGAATAAGATTTTCGATGCGTTTTTCATGTTTTAAATGCGTACCTGTGATTGCAAAACCGCGGCTCTTGAAATCAGAGAACATGCACTCAATACCCCAGCGCATTCCATAGTCCAAAACCCTGTGTTTTGAGGGTACGCAGTCCATTGCGATGATCCACGGTTCTGGATGGCCTTCTTCATGCAAAAAACCAATATTTGTGCTGATATCTGAGTCGTTGAAGCGTGCTCCGATAACGCGTGATCCATCCATTTTTCCAACCTCAGCAGCTGTAATCTCGCCTCCTTCGTGCTGAAAAATCAGGTTTCCCTTCAATCGAACTCGATAATGCCAGTCGTTCTTTTGACACCATTCCACAAAACTTTTGGTTCCGTAAAAACGATCTGCAGAAAGCAAAACCTCAACCCAAGATGGTATGGCCTCCTTGACTTTATCAAGTAATTCTTTTTGGTCTTCAAAACCTATGTTGCCTTTGGTTTTGACAACCTTCCACAAAATCGGAATCGCTCGCTTTCCAAAACGCATGGAAATCATGAGGCATTGAAGATCATCTTTGATATTGCTTTGATCCATCATCAAAACAACCGTCTGGCCATTTCGCGAAAGTAGCGTCACAATCTGAGGTATATAACTTTTCATTACTTCAAAAGCATCAAACTCCTGATTGGCTAGTAATCTGGATATGTATCTTTCTTTTGATTTATCAGCGCTTTTTCTGGGTAAAACCGACTGCCATTCGGCTGTATTCGAACTTTTGCACGTTAATGCGCTCGCTACACAATCTGATAAACCAATCAATATATGCTCGCTCAGATTGTGCGCCCTAGACTTTAAATCTTGCTCTATCGCACACGATAAATGCGAAACTGTACCAATCGTTAACCTCATTTCTAAATCCTTTCATTACAAAAACTACTCGGATCATAACATTTCTATTAATTTTCTCAATCACGTCGGGTGGTAAGCTTTACAAGCTGCTTTTCTTGACTTTTTTGTGCGTTTTGTGATATAATTGATATATGTCAAGTGAGAAAATAAGATACTATCAATAAGATTAAACTCAGATATCGAGAGAAAGTAGTCTCCAAAACGAACATAACAAAGGCTGTTTGGTCCCGCCTCATCATGACTCAATAAAAGTACCCAACTTTTGGGATCTTTCTGTAATTTTTTAGCAACAAATTCAAAAGGAGTCAAGCCATTTAAAGCTCTCAATCTCTTCCCAAAATTATGTGCTCTTATAAAATCATTGAGATGT
>BNWE01000196.1 GCA_025998595.1 Alphaproteobacteria bacterium
ATTGCTTATGATGTCGAGTGGCGTACATTCGAATCCGACTCCCGCCTTCAGCTGAATAATACCGTTCGCCTGCAGCAGCAGTAGCGCTCTTCCTTCGTTCGTTGGATCGTTTGGAATTGCGATGGTAGCGCCGTCTTCGAGGTCCGAGACATTTCTTACTTTTTGCGAATAAAGTCCCTGCGGCTCTATGTGAACGGCCAGCAGCGACACGAGATCAACCACATGCTCCTTTATGAAATTGTCCAGATATGGTTTGTGCTGGAAGAAATTCGCATCTATTTGCTTGTCATTCAATGCAAGATTCGGAGTAACATAATCAGTAAACTCCATTACCTCAAGATCTATGCCGGTTTTTTGCAAATCTTCCTTCACAAAGTTGAGGATTTCCGCATGAGGCAAAGGCGATGCTCCAATTCGGAGTTTTTCACCATGATGATCCTTATTATGAAGAAACACATAACTCGCTCCGCCAATCAGCAGAATCGAGAGTACCAACAGCATTTTTTTCATTTCAGGACAGCCCTCTTCGTTTTAGTACATCATTGGTCATTTTGCTCCCAAGAGATTGAACCAACTCCACTATGATCATGATTACCAGCACCGCTCCGACCATTATATCCAATCGAAACCTCTGATATCCGTAGCAAATTGCCAAATCTCCGAGTCCTCCGCCACCTATCGCACCGGCCATGGCCGAGTACCCTACGATGTTTATTATTGCCAATGTTATACCGTTTATGAGCGCTGGATAAGCCTCCGGCACTATTACTTTGAAAATAATCTGCGTATTTGTAGATCCAATTGCCTTTGCCGCCAGAATTAAGTCAGGATCGACTTCCCTCAGGGCGGATTCAATGATTCTCGCCACAAAGGGAGCTGCCGCAATGGACAGCGGAACAATAGCCGCAGCTGTGCCAATGCTAGTGCCAACAATCAGGCGGGACAACGGGAACACAAGTATCATCAATATAATGAATGGAAACGAGCGCAATACATTTATGGTCCGTCCCAAAACATTGTTTAGTGTTGCCATTGGCATCAAATGCCCCTTCGACGTTACACAAAGAATGACACCAAACGGGAATCCCAAAATCAGAGAAAAAATCGTTGATATCGCAACCATATAGATCGTACTAAGCGTCGGCTCCACCAACATCTGCAATGTTTCAACCATGCAATACCTCTATCATAATTCCGTAGGATTTTAGCACATCAATGGCGGAATTTAAATTCTCCACAGATCCCATTAATTCTACAACGAGCTCTCCAATAGGTTCATCGTTCACCGTCCGCAGCGTACCAGACAATATGTTAACATCTAGTTGACAGGATTTTATTACTTTTGAAAGAATTGGCTCCATAACGGATTCACTTCCGAAATGCAAACGGCACATAATCGAGTTCGGATGAAGTTTCTTGAGCACATTTTCCTCCAGCGGCTCTAGAGTTGAAATGAACTCCCGTGCAATCTGTGTGTGAGGAAAACTGACCAGGCTTTTTAGCGTACCATTTTCGATGATCTTACCTCCATCAATTACGGACACATAGTCGCATATTTCCTTCACCACTTCCATCTGGTGTGTAATCATCACCACCGTCAGCCCAATTTTATTCCGAATATCCCGAATCAACTGAAGAATCGATTTCGTCGTTTGGGGATCGAGAGCGCTGGTAGCCTCATCACAAAACAAAAATTTCGGACGATTGGCGAGAGCCCTTGCGATGGCAACCCGCTGCTTTTGTCCACCGGATAGTTTGCTTATGGGATAGGCGGATTTATCTGACAATCCCACAAGTTCCAGTAATTCATGCACTCTATCCCTAATGGTTTCTTTATCTTTGCCAACAATTTCAAGAGGATAAGCCACGTTCCCAAATACGTCTCTGGAGGAAAAGAGATTGAAGTTTTGAAATATCATGCCCAATTGATGGCGACATTCCAGCAGTCCACTGCCCTTCAGATTATCCACTCGAACACTGTCAAAGTGAACTTCTCCGGCGTCTGGATCTTCCAGAAGGCTCATCAATTTGATCAAGGTCGATTTTCCGGCGCCACTCTTCCCAATAATTCCATATATAACATTTGACTGTATTTCCATTGACACATTGTCGATCACCGACAGAGTGCCGTAACTCTTGAATACATTTCTCAGTGAGATCATCTACTTTCTTCCTCAAAATACACAGGATTGCCATAAAAAATCACTAATTTTACGTCCTGAATGCGATCTAGTTTATCAAAAACATATTCATTTGTAAATTAAAAAACAGACAAAACGCTTTTCCACCAGGGCCTTTTAATTCTCTGCGACCAATTTTATAGCCCTCCTATGGAACCGAGCACCATTAAACATCATATCCGGAACAGAAGTGTTCAATTTACAGGCTAATCCGATGATCAGATTCCGCAAAGC
>BNWE01000197.1 GCA_025998595.1 Alphaproteobacteria bacterium
ACTTCAACCTTTTTTGTTTGAGGATAGACTACCTAATTAGGGAGTCTATGCTTTTGCAGAAAATGCTAAAAAATGAACAAAAAACACAATAGGCTACATAATTTTGAGCGGAGTTAGCGGTTAATAAAACAATACATCGAAACAACAATAAAAATATACAATAAAAAAGAGAGAATTCCAAGAGAAATAATCATGCGCTACATTGGCGCAACCACAGGTCTCTGAAGTAGGCGATCTCGCAACTTAAAAAGCTGCATGATTTTTTTATCTCTTTTGATTTTGTCGTTGAA
The DNA here is from genome assembly GCA_025998595.1 of Alphaproteobacteria bacterium. The sequence goes on from BNWE01000197.1 coordinate 291, forward strand.
ATTTCTGTGATCCCATTTCATGAATTTGCCATCCAATGTCTTGGGAAGAATTTCCGGCAAAACATATTGGAATATTTCCAGCAGCTGTTTTATTTGGTATGCTAAGCCGGTTTTTTCTCCGTTAGCTATCACGATATTCCAGTCAATGAATTCGTTGTTTTTCAAGAGATTTGCGACGTCACAGATCCACGCAAGGCTCCTAGACGATACATTATATTCGCTTGTATCCCAAAAAAAATCGTCATATATCAATCCACAGTAAAAATTCGTAAGAATTGAAAATATTAGATTCTCCGTCGATGGAATAAAAACGTTTACGCCAAATGCCATTTCCCGGTGGGCAGATCGCCATATTCTATCGTCGGCAGAACAATCTTCTTTTATCACGACAGAATGTATATCGATTTTCATATTATCGCTAAAAACCATATCTACAGAGTGAAACGTTCTAAGAGCGATATGTGCTCCAATATCAATTGCCGCTTCTACAGCTTCTTCCATACGGCTTGGCGGTACTACGAAATCTACATCGGACATATATCTTAGATATTTCGGGTACAAATAGCGCATTGCCAGTCCCTTTATCATTAAGATAGGTATTTCTCTTCTATTGAGTTCCCTACCTATTTTCCAGAATCCTTCCAAAAGAAAGGTATTTTTGTATTTGAAATACCTCACTACGCCCTTAAGTACCTGTGCAAACGGATGCTTTATTTCCGAATGCCTATCCACCAAAAATGCCAGCAGGAGATTCACATTAAGATGTTCATTATATATATCGTAGCGGGATAATAACTCAATTACATCATTTTCAGTTGTGTCATTGGCAAAGATCAGCCGAAGTAGATGTATGTCTTGCTCTCTGAATCCAATACATTCCATAAGAGACTTATTTTCTGATTCCAACATTTCTAGAAACTCACTTCTTCTTCTGTTATAAAAGCATCATTCCACACAAGTGCCCGATAATTCCAGCAAAGACAGCAGGGAGCATCTTCGCAAATTTCATTTCCCATGAGCATCCTTTTCATACCTTGTACAATGGGAGATTCTAGGCATTGCTTTAATCCAAGATCAAATACGTTGAGATCGGCAATTCCAATGTCATTGCGATGACATCCCAGCAGTCTACCGTCATAATTAATTACCGGAGATTGCCATAAAAGTGTACACGGAAGAAACTTCGGTCTCAAAAATGCGTCAGTATATTTTAGAGCGACTTTTTCGTAAATTAACCCAGTTTCTTCTTTTATCATTTCAACATCTTCTGGAACGTATCCTAGAATATCTTTGCGAAAGGATACATCTATATTCATTTCTTCGGCGATTTGTTTGGCTCTACGTATTTCATCTATGGAACAGTTGTGTTCGAATATCACATAGGAGAAAATTAAATGTGGCAGTTCACTGGAGTGCTTCTTCTTGTATTCACAAAGACTTCTAACATTGGAGATCATAGAGGAGAAATTTCCATTACATCTATATTTTTCGTATGTCTCTTGGCTTGTGCCATCTAGATTTACGCACATTCCATTGAAACAGTGCACAACCATAGATTCGATGACATTATCAGACACATCGTTGAAATTAACTCCATGCCATGCTGTGAGCGCTACGTTTTGGGAATGCGCAAATTCTATGATTTTTTGCAAATCAGGATTGAGAAAAATTTCTCCGTGACTAGTAAGCTCAACTGTTTTCACAAACGAGTTCATTCGAATGAATTTTTCAAAGTCTTCGTATTTGAGATAGCCTGCGCCGAAATTATGATAGTCCTTTTTTCCAAAGTCGCATCCGGGACAGGAAAGTTGGCACAAAGTGCATGTCTCCAATCTAACGCAATCTGGTAATTTTAAAGTATCAAAAGACAAGAACACCTACCATTTAAGATCCACTAACAAAAGTATAGCATATATTCTGTTTTTTCAAGAAATGTCTCATACACACAACCGCTTTGGCTCTGATCTGAGATTGGTGGCCCATTCAACACTGAAGTGCATCAAGCAGCGACCTAAAAAGTGAGCGTTTTTGCGGATTTGGGCAAAAGAAGTAGTGAAAAAGCCACGCAAAGAAGTTAATCTCGAGTTAATTTTAATAAGAGA
>BNWE01000198.1 GCA_025998595.1 Alphaproteobacteria bacterium
ACCAAAGTGATGGGCCAAATGAATTCAAGGTATGGGACGAAAAGTAGGATTTATCCGCATTCAGCGTATCTTCAGATTCTTAGCATACCTCCTGCTTTAGCAGGTCGTAATTGATTTTGCTGAACTTAGATTCGCGTTCCACAAATGGACAATAGATATTTACATTGTTTCTATTCAGGAATAAAAAAATCATCGGTATTCCATAATCACGCCAAACTTTTTATCAACTTATAGTTGCGCCAACAATTTGTTTGTCGTATCATGCAAGCCTTGATGTGTATGAAATGGAAAGAAATATGATATATTCAGAAGATCTGCGCAAGAAAGTAATGAAGTACATAGACATGCATTACTCTCAATCTCACGTTGCAAAATTATTTAATATAAGTACCAAAACTGTTTGGAATTGGGTTAAACTGCGGAATGATACCGGCGGTTTAAAACCAAAGTCGTCCACAAGGGGCCCCACAAAACTAAGAGCCGAAGAGTTGCAGCAGTATGTGACTGATAATCCGCAAGCATGTCTCCGGGAAATAGCACAACATTTCAATTGCCGAGTATCTTCTGTGCATTCGAGAATGAAATCCCTCGGCACAAAATATAGAAAAAAACGCGCCTGGAGCAGAAAACGAAGAGCAAGGCTTGTCTTTAAGAAGCCAGCTTGACCCAACGTGACGTTGGACACGCTTACTAATCTTCCGAAACGTATGCCGGCTCTATCTTCAACGTTGAAGCTGCTTCAGCAATAGAAAACGCCAGTGGTGCAACAACCCGTTTTCTGCTTTGCTACCTGTTGCATTGTATGCGAGATGTACTTGCAATGCCATAATAGAATCATTAGAGTAAACAGTGTCTGCGATACAGGCGCTTTCTCTTGCTGAAGCAGCTTCAACGTTGAAGATAGAGCCGGCATACGTTTCGGAAGATTAGTAAACGTGCCCAGCTTCAAGCTGGCGTTGATAGGAGGTAGTGTGCGTATATTGGGAATTGAGTCTAGTTGTGATGAAACCGCCGCTGCAGTCGTTACGGACGATAGGGAAATACTATCAAATGTGATTTATTCGCAGACGCTGGAGCATTTTGCGTATTCGGGAGTCGTTCCGGAGATAGCCGCCCGAGCGCATCTGGAAAAAATCGATCTCGTCGTGGAAAAAGCCCTTAACGACGCTAGCATGACTGTTTCTGATATTGACGCCGTTGCTGGCGCCTGCGGTCCCGGTCTTATCGGAGGAGTAATCGTCGGGGCAACATTTGCGAAGGCCATGTCGCTTTCCTTGGGAATTCCGTTCATTGCCGTTAACCACATCGAGGCACACGCGCTCTGTGCTCGCCTTACGAACGACGTAAAATTTCCCTATCTGCTGTTGCTGGCTTCCGGAGGACACTGCCAGATTTGCATAGCACACGGCATTGAGCAATTCGAGGTTATTGGAAAGACATTGGATGATTCCGTTGGAGAGTCCTTCGATAAAGTTGCAAAAATGATGGAGTTGGGATACCCGGGAGGGCCAGCAGTGGAAAAATTAGCCAATAGCGGAAATCCAGACAGATTCAATTTGCCACGCCCCCTATGTAGCAAAGATTCTCTGGACTTCTCGTTTTCCGGCCTAAAAACTGCGGTACGAATTACCATCCAACGTGACCTTGGATCCGACCAATGTGACGTTGGATCCGATGATGATAAAACGCACGTGCGACAAGCGCTATCGGATGAGAAAAGATTATGCGAGAGTTTTAATCAGAATGAACAGGATAAAGCGGATCTATGTGCTAGCTTCCAACGTACCGTAAATGATGTTTTGTCATATAAAATGAACGCGGCCATTTGTCTGTGCAAATCGAAAAACATTGATCTTGATGCCGCCGTTATTTCCGGAGGAGTGGCTGCAAACAAATCCATACGAAATAGCATACAGCTCATATGCCAAAAACATGACGTCAAATTCTGCGCTCCTCCCATTAATTTATGTACGGACAACGCTGTAATGGTCGCCTGGAATGGTGTGGAAAAAGCATTGGTGAGCAAGTTTGATGATCTTGACTTTCGTCCTCGTCCAAGATGGCCACTAAAAGTCTAAAAAATCTATTTTACTTCTCCAGAAGAATGATTTTTTAACTAAATTCCAATGCCACTTCTTGGATCTAGATGACGAAGAATGCAGCAATTACCTTCATTTTCTCGGCATAAGTGATTAAACGTAACTTTATTATAATGGGAACATATAACACCAGGGCTTTTTCCTAGAGGCCTAAAGATTTCTGATAACTTTCAAAGCACCTCATGAAATTCATGGAATTGCAATATAAGGCCTTTCTGATATTTTCTTCTTTGTTGATCCTCATAATATTTAACGC
>BNWE01000199.1 GCA_025998595.1 Alphaproteobacteria bacterium
TAACCGTCGGTGGCGCTAATTTAGGATAATTTATGTTATTGTGTGATAGATTAATACGTGAGCTGGTGGAAAAGAATTCCATGATCGATCCGTTCGTGGATAAACTAAGTCAGAAATCAATAATTTCCTATGGACTATCTTCCTACGGGTACGATGCGCGGGTTTCAGATGAGTTCAAGATTTTCACAAACATCGATAACGCCATTGTGGATCCCAAGGCATTTTCATCGCAAAGTTTTGTGGATAGGAAAGTGGATTGCTGCATTATTCCGCCCAATAGTTTTGCTCTCGCCAGAACCGTCGAATATTTTCGAATTCCGCGAGACGTCTTCGTTTTGTGTGTGGGGAAATCAACCTACGCGAGATGTGGAATTATCGTGAATGTCACTCCGCTGGAGCCGGAATGGGAAGGACACGTGACACTGGAGTTTTCCAATACAACTCAACTTCCGGCAAAAATATATGCTAACGAAGGAGCATGTCAGTTTCTGTTTTTCAAAATTTCGGAAATCTGCGATGTATCCTACAAGGATCGAGGCGGAAAGTACATGGGACAAATTGGAGTCACTCTTCCGCGAATCTATTCACAGGACGTTTGAAATATGTTTGGTCTGATTTTTTTTGTATGCTTAACAGTGTTCCTCATATCGCGTCTGAACGATATTTTGGGTGTGCGTATGGGATTCAAAGCCGAAATCAAGACTGGACCGTTCGATGAAAAAAATGTCATTGAAGAAGTATCCAAAAACGAAATTCAGGAAAAAATCGATTCGATATCAAAGGCTTATCCTAAGTTTAATGTGAATGATTTCATCGAAAAGGCCAAAAAGGTTTTTGAGATAGTATTTTCCGCCTACGCCGGAGACGACAAAAGAACGCTCCATGGTTTGCTTGGCAAAAGAATGTACGATGCGTTTTCCATGGCCATCGACGACAGAAAAAGCCGACATGAAAAATTGGAAGGGATTCTTGTGCGCTTCATCAGCATTGATATAGTTGATGCAAAAATTGAAAGCGACGACATATTCGTGGATGTCAAGTTTGCCACCGAACAGAGTAACGTTCTAAAAGATGGCCACGGCAAGATTCTGGAGGGAAATTCGGATTACGTGGAAGTTCGCACGGATGTCTGGACATTTAGCCGGAAAAAGTCGTCGGCCGATCCACGCTGGCTTCTGTACGAAATCAAGAACCAAGAATGATAAATGTCGCTTTATATCATCCGCAAATTCCTCAAAATACAGGGACTCTACTGCGATTGGCGTCCTGTCTGGGATTTGCCATCGATCTGATTCGTCCGTTTGGATTCATATTTGATGATAAGAGACTGCTGCATAATGAGCTATTTTTTGCAAGAGCGAGGAAGAACGCAGACACTTGTGTCGTGGCGCAGGATCGCAGTGTACTAGGTGTACATGAGGATTCCTTAGAAATGGATATCGCGTGTGCTGCAAGCACCGAAGCCAATTGCGAAAAAGAGCCATTATGCAGCGGTCTCGATAAAAAGCTGAAAAGAGCCGGAATGGACTATATATCAACGGCGAATTATCGCATACACGATTCCTTCGACGAATTTCTCAAAAAATACCATAATAGAAGAGTAATCGCCTTGGAATCCAATAACATAACGACAATGCATCATGATTTTTCCTACAAATCAGACGATATTCTGCTGGTTGGATCTGAGCATTACGGCTTCCTAAAAGAGGATCTCGTTCGCCTAAAGCATATGGTAAAAATTCCAATGCTGCCACAGCGCCGTTCCATAAATATGGCCATTGCTGCAACAGTTGTTATTTCAGAAGCGATGTCTCAGCTGAAGTTATATCCATGAGTGGTTGCACCACCTGCACTAATGGCTTTGCTTCTGGTTGCAATGTATGCGAGATGTGCTTGCGAGTGACTGCACCACACGCATTTTCTCATTCGCCGATGAGGAGTAAAATAAATGACTGAGATCCTATGTTATGAAAAATCCAAGAACGGAATATATCTGAAGGTGAAGGTGGTACCAAAATCATCGAGAAACGAGGTCACGGGACTTGTCGGCGATAGGGTGAAAGTGGCGGTCAGAGCAGTTCCCCAAAATGGAGAGGCCAACAAAGCGCTGGAAGAAGTAATCGCCTCGTTCTTTTCCATAAAGAAATCCAGCTGCACTGTGACTTCCGGACACCAGACTTCTCGCAAAACGGTATTCATATCAGAAGACGTGGAAAGCAAAATAAAAACTGTTTTTTATTCTACTCTAGCACTACAGCTTAACTCTTCTGCGAAAATTATGCATTAATTTCCAAAATCCTAATTACGCAACAATCTCTAACTTTCTATTAATAATTAATCCTTATACTGTGCAG
>BNWE01000200.1 GCA_025998595.1 Alphaproteobacteria bacterium
ATCCAAAATATCTTTATTTTTGTTAAATAATTTGTAATTTATTTTGGTCTGAATTTCAGCGTCAGATAAGGATCCGGAAATCCCCCCCTGATTGCGTACGGCTGTTGTTCCAGCAATGGCACTACCTCCCACAATCCAGGTAACAGGATCACAGGCCGTGATAAACAGCAGCGATGGTAATAAGATCGCCTTAAATAATGTCATTTTCATAAAAATGCTCCTAATGTATTATTGTGGATTATACGGATTCTTAACACATATTGAAAGACCAACGTAACGATGGATCCATTTACTGCTTTGCTATCAGCTGATGCTGAAACCGAATCTAAAGTAAGCGCCAGTTATGCAAGCTTTTTTGCGCGCCTTTCAATAAAAAATATCTGTATTTTTTTGTATTTTTTACTTGACATTTGGTGAGTATAGTTATATGCTATCATTAGACTTAGATTTTTATAAATTTGAGCTTTTGGGTTACTAGTTTTTTTATTATAGGAGAATAGATAGATGAGAAGTAAATTGATCGTTACTTGCACTGCCGCGGTGGTAGTAGCAGGCTTAGGAATAGAAGATGTAGAGGGAATGTTTAACAAGATGAAGGGGATCATGACGGCTATGGTGTCCACCGCGCCGCGTCCAGGGGAAGGCGCTATAGAGGCAGTTTATAGAGGAAGAGTTGATGCTGCTGTGGTAAACTATGTCAAAGCTAGAACAGCTCTCATTGGCAACAAAGAAATACAGAAAAACAAACATGCATATGATGAAGCAATTAAAGAGCTTCTGCTTGCGCGAATGGACTATATCGGAACCATAGCGGAACATCAAGCTCCCAACAGAAACCTAGGCGCTTATTACAAAGCCTTGGCGAGAATAGGGATTTACCGCACTACGATTAACATCTTAGCCGATGAGTACCACAACGTCACAACAGAGGATGGGATCAGCGAAACCGACTTACACGCTGAAGCCACCTTCGCTCCCCTAGCCGACCCAAGAGCCCCTGGTTTCTCCGGGATCTTGTCCAGAGAAATTGAGGCAGGCAAGCTTGGTGACGTAGAGAGCCCGATTCCTTCTGAACATCAGGCGCTCGTAGATCTGTGTAAAAAACACCTGAGCCCTGAGTGCGCGGAATTTAACAAGGCCTACTTCCCTATCAAGAATAACCGAACAATCTACGACAGCCTGCCTGCTACTTATCGTGCGATCCTTCCTATTGCGGCAGCAGAAGGTCAGCGGTACCTCAGCTACATAGAGGCTGAAGCTGAAGCTAAGCAGCAGGCTAAGGATGATAAAGCTCACGAAAAGGAAATGGAAAGAGAGGCTAAAGCTCGAGAAAAGGAAAGGGAAAAACAGGCGGCCGCAGATGAAAAGGAAAGGAAAAAAAGAGCCGCAAATGGCCAAATTGACTATTGACAACACAGTAGAGCTCATTTGTTCGCACTTTTAGCTCAAATATGAGCATTAATACACCGGTAAAAGCGTTCGCGATTCATTCCATGATATGGCTTTTGGCACAACGCATGGACTACGCCTACAACAATAAATCGGCTTCCCTTAAAATCGGGAGGCCGTTTTTTGTATTCTCATGATGAGATAATGGACTCTCGATGCACACCGAAAGACCAATGTAACGGTGGTTGCATCACAAGTGTTCTCTGCTAATTGGTATGCTGACTGTAGTTGCAATGCTGAAGCTGAATCTAAAGTAAATGCATGTGCTGCGCCCATTCATGTATGTAACCTGTATGAATCCTGTAAGTAACCTTAATGGTTATGCGAGTAATCTTATGGGTTAACTCTTTGTAATATATTAATGCGAATAATGGATTAAAAACACTTGGAAACAGAGGAGAAGTTGCTAAAAACTGATTAATAATTAAGAGGTTTTAGCCACAAATCATGATATCACGGAGCTGCTTTGTTTCATAGATGATTTTTATCTGTCGATTAAAAGTGAGAGTGAGAAGCAATGTATTTGCAACGGAGAAAAGATACGGAATCCGACAAGAACGCCTGGACTTACGGATAGTGAAATTATGACGATAATGGTGATGTTTCAAGATAGTCCATTTAAGAATTTCTATAAAGCCTGTTTGTCGACGCACAAGCTGGAGTTCCCACTGATGCCTAGCACCGCGGAGAGTGGAAGACGGTTTTGCTACGCGATTACGCTGATAAATCAAAGGAATACTGGATATCGCATGTGTTGTCCAGTCCAGTCCATTAATTGATTACTGTGAAATCATGTGCGGTTTTATACCAGAGATTGCAGTACAGGCATTCTCTTCGCCAGTGCTTGCGCCAGTGTTTGCAACAC
>BNWE01000201.1 GCA_025998595.1 Alphaproteobacteria bacterium
GCAACCTCTGATTTAAATTGTGCACTATATTGTTTGCTCATATTTTATTATCCTTTTCTTAATACTCAATTATAACTCTTTTCTTCCGCTCTCTGGAGCTGGTCTAAAAAACGGGGTGCATATTACTCTTCTATTTTTAAAGCACATCTCAGCAACTCCTTGAAAACGCATCGAATTTTTGCAAGCGGAACAGGTGATTTTCACTTTCCCACCCTGAAACGACCGCTACTCCAGAGCTTTTGGTCGAACTTTTGCACTTGAGTTTTTAGTTAAATTTTAGAAAACGTCTCAGGATGAAGGCTTAGAGGGCAATTTGGAGACAATTCTCCAGTTCCGCTCGTTTGGAGAATAATCGGAGATTTGGAGAGAAAATTTCGTTGACGAGCCCAAAGTGTCATGCATTTTGCATTAATTTAAAACACATTCAAAGCCGCGAGAGCCTCAGGGACAGGGGACTTGGGGGATGTATTGCCTTTGATTAAAATGTAAAATTCTCTAGTCATATAGACAACTTGGTGGAGTCAAGGGGAATCGAACCCCTGATCTCGACGATGCGAACGTCGCGCTCTACCAACTGAGCTATGACCCCATTCGAAACGTGTGTTGGTAATTCACATAGAACATCAATAACATGCTATATTTCTTCTGTAATTTCAAGATCTAATTCTGACATTTTATCGCCATCGTCGAATTCTTCTGTAATTTCTTCTGCTGGTGCCTTCAGATCAGCAGCTTCTCTAAGAATATCGGTAATTCTCTCGTCATAGTTAATTGCCGAAATCATATGCACATTTTTCTGATACTTATCTTCTAATTGTATTTTTATGCTTAACGCTTCTTGCTCATCAACGGAATCAACTTTATTCAGGACGATTATTTCCGGTTTTGTACTAATTTCGTAATCATGCAGATAGAGCTCATTTCTCACAATATCATAGGCTCCCATAACATCTTCCTGAGTTATGTCTATGAGATGGATGAGAGCGCTGCATCTTTCGATGTGCGCCAAGAATTTATGCCCAAGTCCACGTCCATCATGTGCGCCATCAATCAGCCCGGGAATATCAGCAATTACAAATTCACGAGAATCCACATAGGCCACTCCCAACTGCGGAATAAGCGTAGTAAACGGATAGTCTGCAATTTTTGGTTTGGCTTTGGTTACCACCGACAGAAAAGTCGATTTTCCAGCGTTTGGCAGTCCGATTAGGCCGACATCAGCAATTAACTTCAGCTGGAGCCAAACCCATAACTCTTCTCCTATTTCTCCATTTTCTGCTTTTCGTGGCGCTTGATTTATGGAAGATTTGAATTTGTTATTTCCGCGTCCGCCGTATCCTCCTTTTGCAAGAACAACCCGCTGCCCTTCGCGAACGATGTCGGCAAGTACGAACTCATCGTTTTCATCGAGTATTTCTGTGCCAATGGGAACTTTCAGCACAAGATCGACTCCACCAGCTCCGTATTTATTGCTTCCACTGCCGTTTTCCCCTCTTTTGGCGGAAAAATGCTGCTGATATCTGTAATCGATGAGTGTGTTAAGATGATTGGCTCCCTCGATTATTATATCACCGCCTTTTCCTCCATCGCCACCGTCGGGACCGCCATATTCTACAAATTTCTCCCTCCGAAAGCTGAGACAACCGTTACCACCATTACCGGCTTTCAAAAAGATCTTAGCTCTATCTAAAAATTTCACGTTACACCACATAGCTAGCAGCCAGGAGGATACGCTTTTTCAGGCAACTTTGTCAATCTCTAATTGTTTGATTTTCTGCAGCTTCTTGGCTTTCCTGGAAGCCAAGGCAGAGCTCATGATTTAACCACTAACCCAGCTTCAAGTTACCCCGTCTATTTTATTTTTTTTGAAAATATCTTTTGTTTTTTTTGCTAATTTCGGCTTTGTGCCAAGTTCCTAGCATTCGAATTTGATGATTTGCTTTAGCGATCTCGATTATGTCTTTGGGCGAATATTTGTGGTGCGTCCTGTAAAGCGGAACTGGCGTAAGCTGGCGAAGCTTTCACTTAACACTCAATTATGAGTGTTATTTGTAAGTTGTTGTTGTACAGCCGGAGATAGACCGGCATGGGAAAGGCTAGCAACCACCCATTATCGAGTCCTTGGATCTGAAGCGGTAACGCCATGATTAAGCGCTAACTCCGCAAAAACTTATCCCATTTTTTTGATTTTCCACGGGTCGGTTATAAACCTTACGCTTTAGCGTGAATTGCTTTAGCGTATTAGAAGTTTTAGACTCAGAGGATGAATGATAGAGAAAGGTACACAAG
>BNWE01000202.1 GCA_025998595.1 Alphaproteobacteria bacterium
CCTTTCGGAGGCGACCGCCCCAGTCAAACTCCCCACCTGACTTTGTCCTTGACCTGGATCACAGGTCTGAGTTAGAAATCCTTTCAATCAAGGGTGGTATCCCAACAGCGGCTCCAGAAAAACTTGCGTCCTTCCTTCATTGCCTCCCACCTATCCTGTACATGATTCAAAAAATCCCAGAATCAAGCTAGAGTAAAGCTCCATGGGGTCTTTCCGTCCTGTCGCAGGTAACCAGCATCTTCTCTGGTACTTCAATTTCACCGGGTGCATGGTCGAGACAGCGGGGAAGTCGTTACGCCATTCGTGCGGGTCGGAACTTACCCGACAAGGAATTTCGCTACCTTAGGACCGTTATAGTTACGGCCGCCGTTTACTGGGGCTTCAATTCGGAGCTCTCACTCCTCCTTTTAACCTTCCAGCACCGGGCAGGCGTCAGACCCTATACATCCTCTTACGAGTTAGCAGAGTCCTGTGTTTTTGCTAAACAGTCGCCACCCCCTGGTATGTGCCACCTCTACGCGGTTGCCCGCATAAAGGCCTCTCATCTTCCGAAGATACGAGAGCATTTTGCCGAGTTCCTTCAACATCGTTGTTTCAAACGCCTTGGTATACTCTACCAATCCACCTGTGTCGGTTTACGGTACGGTCTATTTGCTTGAGCTATTTCCTGGAAGTACTTCACTGCCTCGGTCATCCATTACAACCTCAACAATACACGTCCTTCGTCACTTCAAGCAGGCTGTGGAATATTAACCACATTCCCATCGATTACGGCTTTCGCCCTCACCTTAGGGGCCGGCTAACCCTACGTTGATTATCATTGCGTAGGAAACCTTGGATTTTCGGCGGAGAGACCTTTCATCTCTCTTTTAGTTACTTATGTCAGCATTCTCACTTCTGATACCTCCAGCGATTCTCACGAATCCACCTTCACAGGCTTACAGAACGCTCCGCTACCGCTCCAACAGAAACCAATCCGTCAGAGCCCGCGTCTTCGGTGTATAGCTTTAGACCCGTTACATTTTCGGCGCAGAACAGCTTAACTAGACCAGTGAGCTGTTACGCTTTCTTTAAAGGATGGCTGCTTCTAAGCCAACCTCCTGGCTGTCATGGCCGTTCCACATCCTTTCCCACTTAGCTATAACTTCGGGACCTTAGACGACGATCAGGGTTGTTTCCCTCTCGACCATGGACGTTAGCACCCACAGTCTGTCTGCCATATCTAAACTTACCGGTATTCGGAGTTTGATTAGATTCGGTAGGAATCGCTTCCCCCTAGTCTATTCAGTGCTCTACCCCCGGTAGTTGCATATGACGCACTACCTAAATAGTTTTCGCGGAGAACCAGCTATCTCCGGGTTTGATTGGCCTTTCACCCCTAATCACAGGTCATCCCCCTCTATTGCAACAGAGGTGAGTTCGGCCCTCCAGTGCGTATCACCGCACCTTCAGCCTGCCCATGACTAGATCACCCGGTTTCGGGTCTATTCCCTACGACTATGGCGCCCTATTCAGACTCGCTTTCGCTTCGCCTACACCTATCGGCTTAAGCTTGCCACAGAGAATAACTCGCTGACCCATTATGCAAAAGGTACGCCGTCACTCTAAAACCCCTAAGGGTCGAGCTCCGACTGCTTGTAAGCGCCCGGTTTCAGATCTATTTCACTCCCCCTTCGGGGTTCTTTTCACCTTTCCCTCACGGTACTTGTTCACTATCGGTCACTAAGTAGTACTTAGGCTTGGAAGATGGTCCTCCCATGTTCAGACAGGATTTCACGTGTCCCGCCCTACTCGTATACAATCCAACACTTCTACCTGTACGGGGCTATCACCCTCTATGGCCGGCTTTTCCACACCGTTCCAGTTACGTATTGAATGTCATTGGCCTAGTCCGCGTTCGCTCGCCACTACTAGCGGAGTCTCATTTGATGTCCTTTCCTCCGGGTACTTAGATGTTTCAGTTCCCCGGGTTCACCTCTCAGCCCTATGTATTCAGGCTGGGATACCACATGCGTGGTGGGTTTCCCCATTCGGATATTCACGGATCAAAGCTTATTGCCAGCTCCCCGTGACTTTTCGCAGGCTGTCACGTCCTTCATCGTCTCTTAGTGCCAAGGCATCCACCGAGCGCCCTTAAAAGCGCTTGATACATTTACAACAATCAGACATAAACTTCTCGGGATTTTTGGGATTTTTCACATAACCTGTCTATATTCGGTATTCCCTTCGTCGATCCGGTGCTCGAATCCTCACGTACAAAAAGTACTCTCCGGT
>BNWE01000203.1 GCA_025998595.1 Alphaproteobacteria bacterium
CTTCATATACATCTTTTATAACAGGGCCGAACTTCCAAGCCTCTATATTATCGGAAAACAGTTTTTTCATTTGAGGATTTTCGTAAAGATACGGAATTTTACACAAAAGAACATTCCAATAGCGATAAAAACAGCCTGTTGAACTTTTTGAATGCTTCGAAGGATTTTTGTAGCCTTACTTGGGAAGAGATTAAAAAGAATCAACAGTTTCATGCGCACGACGTTGGAAAAGATATTCCGGAATTAAATAATGTTAATGAAGGACACTCGCTTTTTCAATTCAAGCTGCCGAACCATGATAAAGGAAGATTTGTAGGATATTTCGATCATAACTGTGTGTTTCGTTTGTTGATATATGACCGAAATCATCAAGTCTATGCAAGAAAATAGTGCAAATGTTCAAACACATATGATACGGCTCAAAAACCAGACGATTATATATTTTTAGTTGCCAAGAAAGGGAAAGGTCTCCAGAATAGGTGAAGTTTTAAATTTAACCTTGAGGAGACCGATAGACACAATTTGCACAGCAATGATCTTAGACCGAATCGCACAATTAATACATGTTTCTGGTGGTAGCTAAACCATAAACAGAATCAGCGTCGCGCTGGCGCAATCACAAAAAATAGATTCATTTGATATTGACTCCATCCATTCATTTAGTAGATCATTAAGAAACGGTTAATAGTTTATGTATTTTTTATTTATGGGAGCAAATCAATGAGCACAATTGTAAGTGTTATAGGGCGTGAGATACTCGATTCCAGAGGAAATCCAACTGTGGAAGCGGAAGTGGAGTTGGAGAGCGGGATTGTGGCGACCGCTGCAGTTCCCAGCGGCGCCTCCACCGGATCGTTCGAAGCAGTCGAGTTGAGAGACGGTGATAAGCGCAGGTATCTCGGAAAAGGCGTCCTGAAAGCGGTGGAACATGTCAACGAAGACATCGCCGAAGCCATAATTGGTCTTGAGTCGTCGGATCAAATAATGATTGACGAAGAATTAATTGCACTGGACGGAACTCCCAACAAAGCGAACCTAGGAGCAAATGCAATACTGGCCGTCAGCTTGGCGGTAGCGAAAGCGTCGGCTCTAGATCGGGAAATGCCTCTGTACAGATACATCGGCGGGCTGTCGTCCTGCGTTCTGCCTCTGCCCATGATGAATATCTTGAATGGTGGTGCACACGCCGATAATAAATTGGATGTGCAGGAGTTCATGATTCTTCCGGTTGGAGCCGAATCGTTTTCCGAAGCACTGCGTATGGGGGCCGAGATATATCATCACCTCAAAAAAGAGCTTCATTCCGCTGGATTTGCCACCAACGTAGGGGACGAAGGTGGATTTGCACCGAACTTCAATACGTCTCGGGAAGCGTTGGAATATATAATCAAGGCCATTGAAAAAGCTGAATATGCCCCGGGAGCCGATGTGATGATAGGATTGGATGTAGCAGCCACAGAGCTCTATAAGGATGAGAAATACCATCTGGAAGGAGAAGGCAAGGTCCTGACTTCTCAGGAAATGGTCAGCTACTATAGCTCTCTCGTGTCAGAGTATCCGATCATATCCATCGAAGACGGCATGAGCGAAGAGGATTGGGATGGATGGAAGGGGCTGACCGAAACTCTAGGCGAAAAGATTCAGTTGGTTGGCGACGATGTTTTTGTAACAAATCCCGAGAGAATAAACCATGGGATCTCCGAGAGCATAGCCAATGCCGTACTCATAAAATTGAATCAGATAGGTACGCTGTCGGAGACTTTGCGAGCTGTTGAGATGACTCATCGCTCAGGAATGAAGGCTGTGATTTCGCATCGTTCAGGAGAAACCGAGGACACGTCCATTGCAGATATAGCAGTTGCTCTAAACGCCGGACAAATCAAGACCGGAGCTCCAGCAAGATCTGATCGTGTCGCAAAATACAATCGTCTGTTGAGAATCGAAGAGGAACTGGATGCTCAGGCGGAATTTATCGGTGGGTTAATATTCAACATCGGATGATTGCATCATGGGCGCTAACGGCTTCGCCTCCTTCTGCAAGGTATGCGAAATATGCTTGCGATGCTGAAGCCAACTCAGCAAAAGCAGCGCCAGTACACAGTCAGGTTTATAATTGTTGATTGAGTGGCTTACCACTAGCCTTGGCTTATTGGATATGACGGTGTTAAACCGTAGTAGTGATACCGTCCCGTTCTTAAGCCGGGACGATATCATCCGCAGTACATAGGTTTTCCTTTGTCTGCGGGAACGCGGACGGCGCGTTGCTGGATAGA
>BNWE01000204.1 GCA_025998595.1 Alphaproteobacteria bacterium
GGATTACAAAACTCCAAATGATGTGTATAATGGTGGTTGTAAAGTTGGTGGTTTTGTTTATGCGGAACTCAACGAACTTGGATCTCTAGATCTCCCGCCAGTGGTCTAAAATATGGGGGTCATATTAGACTTCACATTCGAAAATTCTCCGATAGTGCTGGAAACAAGATACTCAAATCCCACTATCGTAGAACATTGGATAAAAGACATGGAGTACATCGAAAATTTGGTGGAAAGATGACTAATTTCAAAACATACCGTGATTCTGTTTTTATAAAAGATCATCTTACTTGCAAACATATTATTGCCGGGGATTATTCATATTATTCCGGCTACTATCATGGTCATTTGTTTGAAGATTGCGTAATGTAT
Source organism: Alphaproteobacteria bacterium (assembly GCA_025998595.1). The sequence continues at coordinate 373 of BNWE01000204.1, forward strand.
CTTGATGCAGAAGACAACAAATATTCTTCGGGAAAAACCGATCATCTAATTATTGGAAAATTTTGCGCCATAGCCAGTGGAGTGAAATTTATGATGGGAGGAAATCAGGGACACAACCATAATTTCATCACATCTTTTCCTCTGGAAATTTTGCAAAAAGACTTCGATGGATACAAAAATAGCTCCCCAATTGCATATGAAAGAAAAGGAAATACTGAAATCGGAAACGATGTGTGGATTGGCGTTGAAGCATTTATCATGCCAGGCATAAAAATAGCCGACGGAGCAGTTGTCGGAGCAAGATCTGTTATTACAAAAAACATCGGACCATATGAAATTTGGGGTGGCAATCCTGCAAAGCTGATCAGAAAAAGATTCTCAGATGACGTAATCGAACAGCTAATGAAAATTCAATGGTGGAACTGGGATATTGACAAAATTATCGATAACATCGATGTACTGGCGAGTGGTAATATTGAGAAACTTTGTAAAATTAAGGAGCAATAATGTTATTCATTGTGATAGTTATTATGGACATTCTCAGCTCGGCGGAAATGGACATTTGTGTGCCGAGTTTTCCCGAAATCCAGAGTGTGTTTGGCATTTCTTCATTTGCCGTCGAATTTGTTCTTGGCATTAATTTGCTGGCACACTGCGTTGGAGCTCTGGTGGCTGGAAATCTTGGAGATAGATACGGCAGAAAGCCGATAATATTGTCTGGTTTAGCTCTATTTATTTTCGGAAGCCTGATGTGTGCACTTTCTCCGAGTTACGCAGGATTACTCATTGGAAGGTTTGTTCAGGGCATCGGCATTTCTTGTCCAGCAGTGCTGACCTACGTGATCATTCCAGACACATATGACATAAAAACGCATCAAAAGCTTCTAGGATTGCTAAGTTTTTTTTCGACGTTAGCCGCGGCGATTGCTCCGATTATCGGCAGCTACACAACTCTGCTTTTCGGCTGGAGAGGCAACTTCTATCTGCTCTTAATTTTAGGGATTGCCAGCTACGTTTTTGGGTATTTTTTTCTACCGACCGGCGTTAGGAATAACGATGTTTCTGTAAGCCTAATCGAATATGTAAAAATCCTAAAAAACAAAAAAGCCATGAGCTACGTTTTCACCATATGTTCTTTGATAGTTGGTTACTGGGTATTCATCGCCATGGCTCCACTCTTGTACGTAAATGATTTTGGAGTAAGTTTGAAACATTTCGGATGGTATCAGGGATCGTTGGCTGCAACATTTGCTCTGGTCAGCCTTTCCAGCGAAAAATTATTCAATCTTTTCGGAGTGAAAAAATGTTTTTGGTGGGGAATGGCGTTTTTTGCTTTAGCGCTTGCATCAATTCTGCTGCTGTTGTTGACGAACTCCCAAAATCCTCTGCTGATAACAATGGCTTTGGTCATGTTGTCCGCAGCTATGGTTTGCCCGGTAAATATATTATGCCCCCATGCGTTCGAGGCTGCCCCCAATGAAAAGGGAAAACTTATGGCCATGCTTACACTGGTAAAGTTTGGAACTGTTAGTTTTTTGGTACAGATTACCAGCTTCTTCTACAACGGAAGCTTTTTAGCAATCGGCCTGACAGTCTCCGCAACTATCGTGGCATCTCTGATGCTATGCCATAAATTGCTGAAAATGGATAATGTTTTGGATGAAGCGTGAGCATATTTACAGACAACATCACAAGCATTCACGGAGATATCGGTAGAAAGTGGCTTTGCGATTTGGATTCTATTGATCCAATTCATATCGCCCAGTGGACTTTTGTAAAATCCGTATTATGCTGGATTTGGTCTCTGGAAACGCCGAACCAAGACCGATCAGAATTAGCGAAATTGTTCGATAAAGTTGTGGGAGAGAATTTTTATGCATAAAATTATAG
>BNWE01000205.1 GCA_025998595.1 Alphaproteobacteria bacterium
CCTACGACCTGATGGATTCCGCGGATCCTCTATACTTGAAAATATTTCTGTTAACGTTGCCATTCTCTTGCCTCTATAAAACTTATTAATACTTTATTACTTCTTGGGGAGAATTAAAAGACCCTGCTAGCGCATCAGTGCCAGCAGTGAATATACGTTCTGCACCAAAAACTGTGCCAATGAATTCGCATCGTTTGTCATTTGCATCAACAGAATTCAATCTGCATCTCAATACAGGTCCTCCACTCATCCCAGAAAAGGTAGCTAGAGACGAAGAATACTCATGTGCTATCGCTTCAATGTATTTTGGCTTTTTTTCACTTCCATCATTTTTTATGGATCTTCTTGGGGTATTTGCAAATCCTTCATTTCTTAGGGTCGTTGAAATCGCAAATCCATACTTATCAGCAAAATTGTCGTACGCCGCTAGTCCAATAACAAATAACCTTTCATTGCTGGAGTCAAATTCAGCAGCAATATTAACTGTTCCATCTGTATTAATAATTGGCAATTTTGGACTGGTGCCGTCTACAATACCCAAACCTGTTTCAACCAAAATATCTCGCAATGACTTATTTTCGATTGTCTGCCTTTCGATTGTAGCCACAGCATAATCGTTTTGATGATACGTTATATCTGTTGATGTATTATTAGCGCTCCGCGGATTTGTTGCGCTGAAGAAGCCATCTTCAATATCCCTGTCGACAGCTCCTCCTTGATGTACTCTAGTAACTTTTAATCCTTTCTTTGCAACATAAACATCACTGCTTTCGTAATCTTCAACAATTAGACCGTATGGAACAAAATAGTATTCGATGTTATTTTCTTTATAATTCCCTCTGTCAAAACCATGCATGCATGTGTAAACCTTGTATGTTGCATCAGCAAAGATCTGGTTTGGTACTAACATACCGCTGAACCAAGATGTAGCGGTTTTCTTCTGTGTGTTAACAAACCAAAAAATACCACACAATGACCTGGCTATAACTAAATCATCGGTATGATGATCTACGACAGATAGAGCATTATCGACAAAAGCTTTAAATCTACAGATTTCCCGCAAATTCAACTTTCTCATCCACTGCCTTGGAGAGTCATTAACGGATAAATTCTCTTCTGGATTTTCTTCCAGTAATTCAATCCAATTTTTAGGGTTTGGTTGACTCATTGCTCCATAATAAAAAGCGCGAATGTTATATGGAATATCTTTGTTTATTTTTTGTGCAGTTTTCCCTCGCCAGTCTATACTGTTAAATATTCTCACAAGGTGCTGCTCAATGGTTCTCGTACCGTTGAGATCAACAATTTTTGTTTTCCACGAGTCAGCAGCAAATTCATCACATTTTGCCATCAAATTTGTCGCGAACAAACCATCAATTGAGCAACCTATTAGCACATGGATAAAAGCCATTTGCCAAAAACTCTTCGAAACACACATCTCAAAAATCCTCCACACTTTAATGTATACATATCTCAACCATCGCAACTACGATATTATCGTGATACATCATTTTTCATAACAACACCAAGTTTCATTTTAAACTAACCAAAAAAGTCCGCCTATCCACTGAAAACGAGCCATCATTTGGATAGTCCTAAATAAAACTTGTTATAATCTCAGTCGATCCTGTTTTTATGGTATATAATGTGCGAGACACATTTCAACCCCCAGTTGCGACAACTCTTAATTATTCAAACATTTTATCAAAGAGTTTTTTGCGCACTGGTACACACCAACAACCAACATTCACCTACCCATTCCAAAATCATTGTCTCTTTCTATTCTTGCTGCACGCTCCAATTCCTGAGCTGTGTGCATTTGATACTCTTCTTTTCTTAGGTCGTTCTCATTAACCATGTTCATTAATAGGTTTTTGCCACTTTTTGACAATGGAGTTTGAGATGCTGCAGGGCGCAAAAATTTAAATGTGAACATGGTTATTGAGGAAGATGACTCTTTCCATTTCTTTTGTAAGGTGCTCGGAAAGAATCTCAGCTTTAGCGTTTAGTTCTTGAAAAGTTTCCGTAGTCAATTCTTTCTCGCCGATAGCCTTTTTCAAAGCCTGGAAACACAGCGCTTGTTTTATGGAATCCTCAGTCATCTTTAGTAACCCTGTTCACGAACAACCAAAAAAGAGTTAAAGTAGATATTATTTTGCGTAGAGGTTGACGAGATGTTAAGTTTTGAAATGGTATTGAAGCATGATCGCCTAATGAAGTCTCTAACAGGTCTG
>BNWE01000206.1 GCA_025998595.1 Alphaproteobacteria bacterium
CCAAAGCTACTTATCAACTCAAAATTAACGGCGTCTGGCATCGATCTGAAATGACAAAAAAAACTCGAGAAATCTTTAAAAAAATTGACGTAGGCGACCTAACTTGATGCGGAGTTAGGGATTAATATACAGAAAATTAGAGCTAAAAATATGTGGCGTTTAACATCGAAAATTAGACGAAAACTTTGCGCTCATACCATCGCTTTCTTTATCAACGGTGACATTGCTTTTGACCAGATGGGCGCTTCATGAGAAACATGCTCACTGCGTGAAATAATATTAGACCTGTCGCGAAACGGGTCTATTCTAAATGTAGAGAAAGAAAAAAAGATCAATAGCCGTATTGATATCTTATTTGAAAAAATGCTATTATCCCGCAGCGACAAATGTTGAGTTACTTGCGTCGGTAGTTAGAGATAAGGAATAGAGAGCCATGACGAGGGTTTACAATTTTTCAGCTGGTCCATCGATGTTGCCGGAGTCTGTGCTAAAGAAAGCGGCGTCCGAAATGCTTGACTACAACAATACTGGCCAATCGGTGATGGAAATAAACCATCGTTCTGAGATCTATCAGGAGATAAATAGCAGGGGCGAAGAAAAGCTTCGCAATCTGATGAGAATTCCAAATGACTATAAAGTGTTATTTTCCCAAGGAGGAGCGACTCTTCAATTTGCGATGGTGCCTCTCAATCTAAAAAACAAAAGTATTGCAGCATACGTTGATACGGGAATTTGGTCTGGCAAAGCCATTGAGGAAGCCGAAAAGTTTCTAAAAGTTGACGTCATTGCATCATCCAAAAACGACGGATATACATATATACCGAATATTCCAGAAATAAATAGCGACTACGATTATCTGCACATTACACTTAATAATACAGCTGTTGGAACGGCATATCGAGACAATATTCCGACAAGCAAAGAGGTTCCACTCGTATGTGATGCGTCGTCCTGCATAATGTCGGAAGAAATGGACGTATCCAAATTTAAACTGATATACGCTGGCGCCCAGAAGAATATTGGTCCGGCAGGAGTGACCGTAACAATAATTCACGAAGATCTAATACGCAAAGACGTTGCGGAGAATATTCCTGTAATGCTCAGCTACGATACGTACGCTAGTCATGAATCGATATACAATACTCCTCCCAGCTATTCCATTTATATGATGGGACTCGTTCTCGATTGGATAGATGAAATCGGTGGTCTGAAGGCAATTGAAGCAATGAACATAAAAAAGGCCAAACTTCTTTATGATTTTATAGATAATAGTGATTTCTATGCTTCTGCGATCGCCAAAGATAGCCGTTCCATAACGAATGTTGTTTTTTCGGTTGCAGAAAAAGACAAGGGAAAAGCAGAAATCGCAAACCAAAAGTTTGTTGACGAAGCAAAAAAAATAGGAATGGTAAATTTAGGCGGACATCGTCTCGTGGGAGGAATCCGGGTGTCGATCTACAACGCCATGCCAATCGAAGGCGTAGTGGCGCTTGTGGAATTTATGAAGAAGTTCGAGCTTGAAAATAAAGTAGCCAATTCATGGTGAAGCGAATTATTCTGTTCGTTCAAAAATACACGATTTTTTTTGACTTTTGTTTTCTTTTGTTATATGATCGTATTATGTCTTTATATTATAGGAGAAGAAAATGAAAAAATTGATACGTAGCGCATGTGTAATGATAATGATGTCATTTACAGTGTTTGAAGTTTGTTCTGTATCGGAAGATTTGAACTCTGACGTATCACCGAATGACATCAAGCTGGAGCAAATATCAACTTTTGATGATGGTGAACATATATGCAAAATGCATATTTCTGCGACACCTTCGACCGCTTCAAGAATTGCAGAAATCGTCATCTCTTTTTGTCAAGCAAAAGGTGTCAATTTCAAAATGTTGCCAATTCAGTCTGCGGGGAAATATATCGTGATTTATCCAAAAAATGACATAGAAGCCAATGATATCGCTGTAGCTATTAATAACAAATTCGAGGAGGAAGGCTTACCTCAAGAAGATTTCATTTCGGTCTTTGGAGACATTTAGATCGGTAAAACCGGAAAAAGTTAAAGGCGACTACAGCTTTAAGTTTATTTTCCACGGGTCGGTTATAAACCTTACGCTTTAGCGTGAATTGCTTTAGCGTATTAGAAGTTTTAGACTCAGAGGATGAATGATAGAGAAAGGTACACAAGGGGAGCCCATACTGTATTAGA
>BNWE01000207.1 GCA_025998595.1 Alphaproteobacteria bacterium
TACCAAACACTGCACAGCTCTTCACACTACTGCTCTTCACAAAATACCGAAAATCCTCAAATTTAAACATCAAAAAATATGCAAACAATCTAGTGGCGGCTTTTACACGCTCCTTACTACTGGGCCTTTTAGGGGGAACACTTTTTTTTGTGTTGTGGGAAAATGTGGAGGGTGATAGGAATTGCGCCATACATTAAATTGTGTTATATCTAGCCACATAGATGGCCGCATGTAGTCCGCGGCCGCGGACTGAAGGAAAGTTAGGTAAAATATGCAAGATAATAGTGATGGTGTTACTCAAAAATGTATGGGGCTTATGGCTGGTATTGTTCCATCTACAATCAGTAGGTTTATATCGGCAAATAAAATCACACACATACCTACATCTGCGAAATTGAAAGTAAGATATTCCGTAGATAATACACGCAAGGTTTTAAAGCACTTTGTATCAAGTAAGTTTAATGTAGAAAAAAAAGTACAGTGTTTTTATAACTTTAAGGGGGGAGTTGGAAAAACCAGCATATGTTTTCAAGTCGCTAGCCATCTTGCTCTAATGGGATTTAATGTGCTGGTAATAGATGCTGATCCTCAAGGGCACCTGTCTACTTCTTTGGGTTTTAATAATGACGATAGATTCTGCACATTATATGATGCGATTATTGGGGTCGAACCAATAGAGGAGATAATACAAAATATATATGAAGGTCTCGATTGTGTTCCATCAAACCTTTCTTTGACGAGGGCTGAAGTTGCATTAAATGAACTTCCCAAAAGAGAAGAAAGAGTCGCTATGATCATAAAGCCGATTTTGGATAAATACGATTTCGTTATATTTGATACCAATCCAACCATTAGTTATTTAAATAGGAATGTCATTACTTGTTGCGATATGATCAACATAATAGTTGAGACGCAGGCATATTCTCTTAACGGAGTAAAATTGGTCTTGAGCGATATGGAGGCTTTTGTTTCATCCATGATGATCAAAATGCCGGAGATTTTGATGTTTCCGAACAAATATGAAGACAGAACAGCGACTTCTGCTGAGGCAATGTCTGTGATGAATAGGTTTTATTCGCAATACCTAAAAGATAACTTTGCGATAAGAAAAAGCGAGGAATTTAATATAGCGAGTAAATTATCTAAACCGTTGGCATTCTTTTGCCGACATAATTCAATAGCTTTTGAAGATGTTTTGGATGTTACTAATTTTATATTGAGTAAGTCCTGCTCGAAAGAGGGGAACTGACATGGGAAATGTGAAATATAAAGAGGCTTCGGGTTCGTTTGTGAAAATGGCTGCTCCTGGCGGTGTGAATTTTACCGGAAGAAAATCAGTTGGAATGGAAAATGCTTTTGGAGAATTCTTTTATATAAGACTCGATAAGTTAATACCTTTCAGAAATCAAGCTCGCGAGGTATTTGATTCGGAAGAAATTGAATTACTTGCAGATTCAATTAAAAATTATGGTGTTCGACAGCCATTAAGTGTTATGGCAAGTTTAATGCAAATCGGGTGTTTTGAAATAATAAGCGGGGAGAGACGAGCTAAGGCTGCCAGGATAGCTGGTCTCGAAAAAGTTCCATGCCTAATTATAAAAGATAACGGTGAAGCAGATGTTGCCGCAGTCATAGAAAACATACATCGCTCAGATTTGCATCCGGTTGAGTTGGCGCGAGCTTATAATTCTCTTTTAACCAATGGTACTTTTTCTTCAGCTGCAGAATTGTATGAAGCCTTAGGTCTTAATAAATCGAGCGCATATGAAATATTGCAAATATTAAATCTGCCAGAAGATGTGCAGCAAGCATTACTGGATAATAACGTAAGAAGCAGAGATAAAATACGATCATTAATGAAGTCTAAAAATCCAAGTGAGTTAATTAATAGCATGGTAAGCCATGAGCACAGCAAGAATATTAATAAAATCAGCTCAAGAAGTAGCTCAATAATGAGAATTAACTTTGTAGATGGAGATTTTTCTGTTCAAAACAGTGCCATAAAAAAGCTTTCGTTGGAAGAACGGGAGAAACTGAAACAGGTGCTCTTGGATATAGCTGAAATCCTTTGACCCAGGGATGATCCCTTACTCCACCCCATTATAGCATTTTACTAAAAATTCTTCTAATTATTCGGATCGCAGTTCGAAAGAATCCCTTGCAAACATGCCATCCGAGCTTGAAAATACTGAGATCGCTTCGGCAAGTATA
>BNWE01000208.1 GCA_025998595.1 Alphaproteobacteria bacterium
CTTCAGCAAGATAAAATGGTTCAGAAGAGTGTTTTCTAGGTTTTGTAAAACTTCGTCTTCATATATGTCCTTTTTATATATCGCAGGAGCTCTTATATGGTTACGATAATTTCGCTAACAGGACCTAATTCAGCTAATCGTAAATTTTGAGATTTTTTCAGAGTGGAATCAATCGAAAATGCCGATTTACTATGCCACAATGCACGTACCGTACGATATAATAGACTATGGCGTTATTGATGCAAATACCTCTTCGATAAACATGGACACTGTTCTAATTGCATTTGTATACTGCGGCACTTGTTTCGCATAAATCATTTCATGAGTATATTTCTCAAACAGATCTGAATATCTATCCGTCTTTAGTTCTGCCAGAGCAATTTTCGTATTTGCAACAGGATTACCGCTCCACTGCGGATGCCAAGACCTATATTCTATAGCATCATGCCCCACTATCTCCTTCACCAAGGGCAATAATCCATCTGGATTAATTTTAGGATAGATCACAAAGATATCATAAACATGACGAATTATTGACGGATCAAACAGACGTTCTCCAGTTTCCATAAAAGCGCATACACGACGAACCAAAGCAACCATTTTTTCTGCAATTGTTTCGACAGGATCTATGCACATTATATTTGGAATATCAGGAGCATTATTCTGAGCTAAAGTAACAAGAGAGCTTACCGACTTGACAATTGGCGACAATTTCACTGAACATTGAGTCAACTCCAACTTTATACGGTTTCTAAGAACAAATGTTTCAGAAGCTTTGGGATAAGTAATTTCAAAAACTATGTGGCAATTGCCATGATCAGCCTTGATGTTTTCTTCCTTGAAGTCTGGAAATCGCTTTTGTAACTCCTCTAATACTTGATGTTTAATCAAACTAAGCTTTTTTCGCAATATCCCTGCACTTACCGTTTCGTTTTTTAAACGAACTTTTATGTCCACATCTTCCGACATTCGTTCTATAAGATTGTACGCTTTTGCCATGCAAGTGCCTCCAGAAAAAATAAAATCACAAAAATCTGATTTTATACCCAACAAGATTTTTAGAACTTCTACAACATAAAAGTCCTTGTTTACAAACTCGATATTTTCGAAGCCATAAAATTGAGAGACCTGAGTCAGTAATCTATTGTTTAGCATAAAGCTCCTGCGCTCCATTTAGTTTTCTAGCAAATCTATCTTTGATAACTAATAGCTTTTTAACTGGAATTTGCGTTGTTTTCCCTTCGTTATAGGCCTGTAACGATTCTGAATAATCCCATTTGATTTTTAACTTCTTAAAAAGCTCCTGCAGAATGGAAAGCATGTCACGAACAGGATAAACCTTGTTGTTCAACGGATTGACTTCGGCTTTCGCGTATGCGCCATAGCCAAAACGTACGATTTTTTGTTCTTTTGTGAGTAGCTTCAAGGCGCGCAAAAGCTGCGGATACGAAGTAATATCTTCAAAATCTGTTGGTATAAAAACGCTATACCTAGAACGCTTAATTCGCTCTAGAATCCTATCTTTTACAGTTGCTTTCCCATCATATAAGCGTTTTTTCATAGAAATATTCCTTACAAAAACATAACACTTTCTCATGTAAAAAATATAACACATTTTTCGGGGAAAGTCCAGTTTTTTCAGAAAAATTGCCAAAACAAGTTCTATCTGAATTGATCCTTGATTTACATCAATCTTTCCCTCAGCAAAGTATTTCTTTTCATGGTTTTGTTGTTGTTTATCGAGATGGACATGGCTTTTTTGCTGCCTATGACGATGACAAGCTCTTTGCCTCTGGTTAATCCCGTGTACAGAAGATTTCGCTGAAGCATAATGTAGTGGGACATAACCAATGGCATTACAACCACAGGATACTCTGAGCCCCGACTTTTGTGGATTGAAACCGCGTAGGCCAATACGAGTTCGTCGAGTTCCGAATAATCGCCAGCGTGACGCTGGACTGGCGTTTTCTGCTTCGCTACCTTCCGAAAGGTATGCGAGCTCTGTTTGCAATGTCGAAACTGCCTCAGCATGAGTAATCGCCTGTGGTGCAACCACTTCAGCATTGAAGATTAATATGCACCCCGTTTTTTAGACCAGCACCCGAGAGCGGAAGAAAATGGTTATAATTGAGTATTAAGAAAAGGATAATAAAATATGAGCAAACAATATAGCGCGCAATTTAAATCAGAGGTTGCAT
>BNWE01000209.1 GCA_025998595.1 Alphaproteobacteria bacterium
ACATAGAAAACCAAAGTGATGGGCCAAATGAATTCAAGGTATGGGACGAAAAGTAGGATTTATCCGCATTCAGCGTATCTTCAGATTCTTAGCATACCTCCTGCTTTAGCAGGTCGTAATTGATTTGCGCGACCTGAGGTTGTGGATTTGTAGCGGTTAGATTCCGCTTCTACTGGTATTGTGGTAAAGCGTACTCCACATTTTGGGCATTGGCAATGTCTAGGATGCAAGCATGGAGTAGAAGGAGGTAATGCCTAGCTCGATGGCAAATTCCTCCGAGCAGAGTTGGATATGATTACGCGAGGAACCTGTGTCTGAGGCGCCGATAACCTTGGATGTTCGCAATGAGCTGATACGAACAGGAAGAGATGCAAGAGTGATTGGCAGCGAATAAGGTCAATCGAATACCCTCGAATCTCCGGTGCACAGCAGGAATCTAAGTCCAACGTGAAACGAATTCACAGAACAGGGTAACCGTCGTGAAGCTCTCGAAATGAGCAGGTGCCAACCGCAAGCTTCTCGACGGAGGGATTGTCCAAGAAGCCAATGCCTGCGGTAATGCGCAGGATATGCAGACGTGGACACGGTGGTATAGATGATGGAGCTGCAACTAGCAGAAGAAGTTATGAGCCAACCACTAGTGGTGAGGTATAAATGGGACGAGATCAACTGGCGCAAGCTGGAACGTAGCGTCTTCAAACTGCAAAAGCGGATCTATCAAGCCTCGAAGAGTGGCGACGGGAAGCGGGTTCATCGCCTTCAGAAACTGCTCTTGAAATCGAAAAGTGCGAAATTGCTCGCAGTCAGAAGAGTCACGCAACTCAATAAAGGTAAGAAAACTGCTGGAATTGATGGTGTGAAGTCGCTTGCTCCAACTCAACGAATCAGATTAGCTGAAACGCTGAAATTAGACGAGAAAAGTAAACCCGTCAGACGTATTTGGATTCCCAAACCAGGGAAAACGGAGAAGCGTCCGCTGGGCATACCGATAATGGCCGACAGAGCAAAACAAGCACTTGCAAAGCTGGTACTTGAGCCTGAATGGGAGGCGAAGTTTGAGCCAAACAGTTATGGATTTAGACCAGCTAGATCATGCCAAGATGCTGCTGTTGCTATCTTCAGAGCAATTAATCTGAAAAATGCCTATGTTTTAGACGCCGATATAAAAGGATGTTTCGACAACATAGACCATTCAGCATTGCTTGAGAAACTCAACACATTCCCGAAATTACGACGAGTAATCAGAGGATGGTTGAAGGCCGGCATTTTGGAAGGAGAAATATTCCAGAAATCCAGAGCGGGAACACCACAAGGTGGCGTCATTTCGCCATTACTTGCGAATATCGTTCTGCATGGCCTGGAATGTGAGACCAAGAAGGCCTTGAAAACGGATCTGTTCAATTACATGAAAGAGACTCGAGGAAAGGCTTCGCATATGCAATCCCAAGGAAACATTGCGATAATTCGGTACGCGGATGACTTTGTAGTAATTCACGAAAGCTTGGAACTCATTGAAAAAGCGAAGGAATTCGTCCAACAATGGCTCAAGCAAATCGGATTAAAACTGAGCGAAACCAAAACGAGAATCACTCATACGCTGAAACCTATCGATGGATGCGCAGTAGGATTCAAGTTTCTGGGATTCTGGATACGTCAATACTACGTCAAGTGCTGCAAGAGAGGTTATATAACGCTGATCAAACCAAGTCCTGATGGTCAAAAGAGACATAGAGAAATTATCCGCGAGAGAATCAATAAGCTAAAAGCTGCGACTCAGGAAACAGTGATAAAAACGCTCAATCCAGTCATACGTGGATGGGCTAACTATTACAAAAGCCAAGTTGCTAGAAAAGCTTTTGAAAGCGCAGATAATTATATGTTTGGGAGACTCTGGAAATGGGCTCGATGGAGACATCCTCACAAAGGATTGAAATGGATCAAACGTAAGTACTTCCGGCAACATAAAAACGCAAAATGGCGTTTCTTAACTAACCATGTTCACATTTAATTTTTTGCGTCTTGTAGCATCTCAAACTCCACTGTCAAAAAGTGGCAAAACCCAATTGATGAACATGGTTAATAACCCTGTTCACGAACAACCAAAAAAGAGTTAAAGTAGATATTATTTTGCGTAGAGGTTGACGAGATGTTAAGTTTTGAAATGGTATTGAAGCATGATCGCCTAATGAAGTCT
>BNWE01000210.1 GCA_025998595.1 Alphaproteobacteria bacterium
ATTTAGAAACAAAGACTTATGCGACAGCAGGAGAGATCCGTGCATATGTAGAAGAGATGTACGGCGTAAAATACAGCGATTCCGGAATGACTAATTGGTTGAAAGCAAACGGTTTTTCATACAGAAAACCGGCGGTAGTTCCAGCGAAAGCGAATCCAGTTGAGCAGGAGAAATTTATAGAAAAGTATGGAGAATTGAAGAAAAACATCAAAGATGATGAGGTGATTTTATTTTCGGATGCGGTTAATCCGACGATGGCGACGAAGATTAGTTCTTGCTGGATCAAGAAAGGCTCCGATAAAACCATTGGAACTACAGCGTCCAGGACTCGTATGAACATCATTGGAGCTTTAGAATTGATAAAGATGGAGGTCCACACGAAGGACTACAAAACCGTCAATAGCGAATCTATGATTGATTTTTTTGACTTTTTGAAAGAGCGATATCCAGGGAAAAAGATATATCTGATTTTGGACAATGGAGCATACAATGCAAGTTTGGAGACGCGTAATGCCGCAAACGCCAAAGGAATTACTTTGGTTTTCTTGCCAACATATAGTCCAAATTTAAATCCCATTGAACGTTTGTGGAAGGTAATGAACAAATATACAAGAAACAACAGATTTTTCAAAACTGCCACAGAATTCAGAGACTGTATAAAGTCATTCTTCAAAAAAACATGGACTGATATTGCCCAATCAATGCGCAGTTGTATTACCGACAAGTTTCAAGCCATCACAAAACCAAACTTCTCAACTTGATTGGGTATATCCATTTTTAATATCCTTTCATTAATTTGCATCTGTAACGCGCGTCATGCTTTTTGCCTCATGCTATTGTTGGCAACCATTTAGCGTTTTTGGAGGCGGATTGTAGAGAGAAAGCAATTTTCTGAACGCAAACCTAAAAATCAGAAATTTTTGTTGTCCACGCTTCTGGAGTTTTTTGACGGCATTTTTTGATTCAAATTTCAAGGCGTGGCTGGCGTTTCTGAATTTTGTCTTGCATTTTAGATACTTGGTCTTGCTGGGTCTAGGCTTGGTCTTAAAATCGACCTCTAACCCATTGATTTTATTGAACAAGACCAAAAGACCAAAAAGACCGGCGAAAAACAGCGTATATGTTTTTTTTATTTTTTTGAGAATAGAAAAAAATAAAAGTCTGTCAAGCGAAGTTTTTCCAAAAAACACATATATAAAAGAAACCAAAGGATAATATACTATTATATCTTTAGGTATACTCTCCTCCAATTTACATGATACATAATATATATCACATTGTAAACAGATTGTTTTAAAATTCTCCGTTATATTTTTCTTCATGATTATGCCTCAAAAATTCTGCTGTTAATGACGTACATTCTCTGTTGTTTTCCATTGATGCATGGGCGCGCAGTCGCACGATCTTTATCATTGCCAGGTTCCATGATTCCAAGATCAACCAATAATTTTGTGACGGCTCTTAAGGGAATGCCCTTAGCAATTGTGTTCTTGAAATACTCTGGGAATATGTAATAAACGTCTTCTAAAACGCCATCCGCTTCTGTTCGCGATTCAACATATCCAGCTCGCTCACCGAAAAAAGTGTTATCAAAAGTTTTGTGATTTGCTATCCGCTGAAAACGAATGTGAGCGTATGTTTCTAGGTAGCTCCGGATTTGTGCAAGCCATTGTTTTTCTTCTTGGTTTCCGAAGCCTCCTTTGTCTTTGATCCAGTCATTGAAGCATCGCAAAGCTGCATTCATCGCCTCGCCGACTGACCATCCTGTAATGCCGTATTTGGTGGCTAACTCGCCAGCGAATCCGAACGTAAAAAATATGTCGAAAACTCTAAAGTCTTGTCCTTCTGCGCCTACTGGTAGGTAATCCTCTTTGGCTTTTTCGAGTTCGATATCAAATTGCCTTTTTATTGCTTCTTCTTCCATTAGTGACTCGATGAAAGTTCGCATTGGAGATCCGTAATAACGTCCAGTTGCTTCTTTTAAATGGTTGGTTAATGCATTGTAATTTGGAAAACCATTGAGTCTTTCCAGGAGGCCTTTGCTTTCCGGAGTCACGGGCGTTTCATAAAATTTTTTAAATATTTTAGATATGAGAAGAGAGGGTTAAACAATTTTGCTAGAAAGAGGTAGAATTAATACGTTTTACTATCGGAGGCTAGAAGTGACAGCAAAAGAG
>BNWE01000211.1 GCA_025998595.1 Alphaproteobacteria bacterium
AGCATGGGCTGGCTGCCCCTGTACACCGACGAAGGGCGCATCCTGGCCAGGCACATCCTGCAGACGCGGCCCAACGCGAAGATCGCCATGTTCTACCAGAACGACGACGCCGGCAAGGATGTGCTGCGTGGCGTGAAGGAGGTTCTGGCTGCCGCCGGGAAGAAGCTCATCAGCGAAGAGTCGCATGAGGTGTCGGATCCGACGGTGGACTCGCAGATCGTCTCCATGCATGCCTCGGGCGCGGACGTGCTGGTGGCGTGGGGTTCGCCCAAAGCCACCCTCCAGTCGCTGCGCAAGACCCACGACATCGGCTGGCGCCCGGCCATCTACATCAACCCGAGCGCATCTTCGGTGCCCGCGGTGCTGACTCCGGTGGGGCTGGACAAGGTCAAGGGCATCATGAGCGCCGCGTTCCTCAAGGATCCGAGCGATCCGACCTGGAAGAACGACCCTGGTGTCCTGGCCTGGCATGCCTTCATGGACAAATACAACAAAGGCGCGGCCAAGGAATACCTCACCGTGCTCGGTGCCTGCCTTGGGCAAGTGACAGTGCAGTTGCTCAAGCAGTGCGGCAACGACCTCTCGCGCGAGAACATCATGCGGCAGTCGCGCCGCCTGGACATGGATTTGCCCATGATGCTGCCGGGCCTGCGTGTCAAGACCAGCGACGCCCGCCCTCACCCGATACCGGACATGCGCATCCAGCAGTTCGACGGCACGAGCTGGAAGGTGATGCCGTCCTGACGGGGCGAGCGCAGCGATGGAACCCATTCTTTCCGTACGCGACCTGACGATCCGCTTCGGCGGTGTCGTCGCGCTGGACGCCTTCTCGATGGACGTGCCCGAGGGCTGCATCTTCGGCCTGATCGGGCCGAACGGCGCTGGCAAGACGACCTGCTTCAACTGCATCAGCGGCCTGTACCGGCCCACCCACGGCAGCGTGCGCTTCGGCCAGGCCGAGTTGACGCGCCTGCCGCGCCACGGCGTGGCACGGCTGGGTCTGAGCCGCACCTTCCAGAACGTGGCGCTCTACCCCTCGCTCACGGTGCGCGAAAACGTGATGGTGGGTGCGCACGCGCGGCTGCCGGTGTCGATGCTGGGTGCCGCGCTGCGCTCGCGCGCCGTCCGTGCCGCCGAGGAAGAAATCGCGCACTCGGCTGACGCGGCCCTGGCCACGCTGCGGCTGTCTGACTATGCCGACCGGGGCGTGGCGGAACTGCCAGTGGGCATCCAGCACCGCGTGGAAATCGCGCGGGCGCTGGTGACGCGGCCCAAGCTGCTGCTGCTCGACGAGCCCGCCGCTGGCCTCACCGCTGGCGAGGTCGATGAACTGCGCGACGTGCTGCTGCGCCTGCACGAGGAATTGAAGCTGACCATGGTGGTCGTGGAGCACAACATGCGCTTCGTGATGAAGACCTGCTCCGACCTCGCGGTACTGAGCTTTGGCCGCAAGCTCGCCCAGGGCTCGCCCGAGGAAGTGGCCAACAACGACGCCGTGCTCGATGCCTATCTGGGAGGTGTGCTGTGACCCAACGGCTTGAAATCCGCAACCTCGCGGTGGCCTACGGCCGAACGGCGGTGGTGCATGGCATCGACCTGCACGTGCAGGCCGGCGAGATGGTGGCGCTGCTCGGCGCCAACGGCGCGGGCAAGACCTCCATCCTGCGCGCCATCAGCCACCAGCAGGTGACTGCCAAGGGCACGCTGCGCTTCGAGGGCCAGGACATCATCGACATGGCCGCGCCCGCCATCGCCTCGCTGGGCATCGCCCACGTGCCCGAAGGGCGCGGCACCTTTGGCGACCTGACGGTGCTGGAGAACCTGCGCGTGGGCGCCATCCACCGCCGCGACAAGGACGGCATCGAGCAGGACATCGCCCGGATGCAGACGCTGTTTCCCAAGCTGTCCAGCCGCGCGAAGCAAGCGGCGGGCACGCTCAGCGGCGGCGAGCAGCAGATGCTGGCCATCGCGCGCGCGCTGATGATGCGCCCCAAGATGCTGCTGCTGGACGAGCCTTCGTTCGGCATCGCGCCGCGCGTGACGCAGGAGATCTACGAACTCCTGCACCAGTTGCGCGAAACCGAGCACCTCACGGCGCTCATCGTGGAGCAGAACGCCCAGGTCGCGCTGAACCTAGTCAACCGGGCCTATGTGCTCGAAAGCGGGCGCGTCACTGC
>BNWE01000212.1 GCA_025998595.1 Alphaproteobacteria bacterium
ACATAGAAAACCAAAGTGATGGGCCAAATGAATTCAAGGTATGGGACGAAAAGTAGGATTTATCCGCATTCAGCGTATCTTCAGATTCTTAGCATACCTCCTGCTTTAGCAGGTCGTAATTGATTTAAACTAACTCGAGATTAACTTCTTCACGTGGCTTTTTCACTACTTTTTTTGCCCAAATCCACAAAAACGCTCTTTTTTTAGGTCGCTACTTGATGCACTTCAGTGTTGAATGGGCCCTCATCTTTTATCTCTTTTAACGCATCTATGATTTTCATCTCTACTCCAAATATTAAAACTTTATTAATATTCGGAGATTTTATCTCAAAAATCAATAGGCACCTCTAGGAAAAAGCCCTGCCTGATCAGCTGCCAGACGGAGATAGAACTGCCTGAACATTTCTTTGCGCTGGAGAGAGAGTCGCGGCAGGAGTAGCAAACCTCAAGCTTTTTGTAATATGTATGAATAAATGGCATTTCTCTGCGATATGTTCAACCGAATAGAAAACGACATCGGCGTTATTTATTGATAATGTTGCATAAGCCTTATATATTACAACATATTCGGCTTATACAACGTTTTGCGCATATGCACTGATCTCAAGTCCTATCACTTGCCTGATATGGAATCATCTTTTAGATTTTCTGGAACACACAAAAGACCTGAAGCTATAGCGTCCTCTTCTTTATTTTTTACTTCGACGAGATCTTTAACATTAGGACTAACTTCAGCTTCCAGTTTTGTTATAGCTGCATCACTGCTTGTCGATGTTAAAACCGATGGAGCTTTCAATACACAGCAAATATCATTAATAAAATTATCAAAATTCGTCTTTCTTGCTTCTATTGTGTTACGCCCCAGTCTAAATTGCTCATCGCTTTTGTCACGGAGGAAAGGGCCGTAAGGTGGTTCATGTTCGCTAAATAGTTTCTCTGTTACGCGATGAACCGAGTGCGGAGAGTCTTTGTAAACATGTGATTGCCAGTTAGAAAGTTTCGCTTCTTCAAATGATTTGATCAAATTAATCGTTTGTCTTGGAGTAGCATTAGAATCTCCAGTTCCTAGGAACAAATGCACGTTAAGCTCAAAGTTACTTAGCTCTGGTAAAATTGGATTCGTTACATTCATTCCTTTCTTTATTGCAGAAAGATCAGAGAATGGATACATCGCTCTAAAAAAATCCAGATATTCCTTTAAATTTTTAAACCCATCGGTTTTGCCTCTATAAAATGCATTATTTATCAAAAAGTTCGGATTGTTTAGATCAAAACACCAATATCCTCCAGCATAAACTTCATTGACTATTGGAGCGTACAGTCCAACAGCCGCAACATTTTCATTTAGCCACGTCTGTGTCCGTTCGTGAGCTAAAAATTGAGTCATCATATAAGCTCCAAAGCTGTGCCCCACAAGAAATATGTCACCTACAAGAGCCTTCAGCTTTCCAACCTGTTCTTGTATTTGCTGTGTTATGCTTTTTTTAAAAGTTTTTTCATTTCGAAAAGTAATAGTAGCAACGGCATAACCTCTGGAAACAATGGCACCAATCATTGGTAGTTGCGTTAATGTAATATCTGGATCGTCTTTAAAAACTACTTTATTAATGTCCTTTGGTAGAAGTGATACTCTAAGATCAGCGCCAGTATTACCTCCGTGCAAGAAGACAAGACATGGCAATTTTTTGGTGGTGCCTTTGGGGCGATAAAGGAAAAATTGCATTTGTTGGCCTTCGGATCCGTATATGGCAAGCGGCTCAACTTCCACTATAGCTTTAATATCAGTTAAAGCTTTCTTTGCCACATCGATCTCGTTCCCACTTGCTATTGTTTTTTCAATTGCTTCGCTGTATTCAGCGTATTTTGTCGCAAAACATTCGCAACACAAAATAGCTAACGAACACATCACAAACCAAAATTTTTCTGTGCTTTTCTTCATTTTTTTTCTCATTAATTAAAAACTAAATTGATTGTAATTTAAAAAAATTAAAAAAACATTAATTTTTGATTTTTTTTAAAAATTTTAGTCGCAATTAACATTTTGCACAATCGGCCCATTCAACACTGAAGTGCATCAAGTAGCGACCTAAAAAAAGAGCGTTTTTGTGGATTTGGGCAAAAAAAGTAGTGAAAAAGCCACGTGAAGAAGTTAATCTCGAGTTAGTTTAAATAAAG
>BNWE01000213.1 GCA_025998595.1 Alphaproteobacteria bacterium
GCACCAGGTAATGGCTTTGCACCAGGTAGCGCAGATGGTTTCTCCGGAAGTAGTGCAGCACCAGATAATGGCTTTGCACCAGGTAGCGCAGATGGGTTTGCTGGAAATGGCGCAGCATCAGGTAATGGCTTTGCACCAGGTAGCGCAGATGGGTTTGCTGGAAATGGCACAGCACCTGATAATGGCTTTGCACCAGGTAGCGTAGATGGGGGCGCTGGAAATGGCACAGCACCTGATAATGGCTTTGCACCAGGTAGCGCAGATGGGTTTGCTGGAAATGGCACAGCACCTGATAATGGCTTTGCACTAGGTAGCACAGATGGGGGCGCTCCTTCAGCTAAAGTCCAGGAAAACCATCTGCGCTACCTGGTGCAAAACCATTCCCCGATGCTGCGCCACTTTCGGAGAAACCATCTGCGCTACCTGGTGCAAAACCATTACCCAGTGCGGCACCACTTCCGGAGAAAACATCGCCTGATGCGGCGTCATATCCTACAGCTCCATTCGTCGAAGTATTTTCTCCGGCAGTAGATTCACTACAGAGCACTTGATTGCACGCAAATACCAAACCTGCACAAAACACCGTATACTTATTAACCAGATACATCATAACCAAAACATCCCAACAAAAACCACTAATCACATGTTAATGTCTGTCGCAAAAAAAACAAGTGGCTTTTTATTATCATTTGTTTTTTCATTAGCCCCTGTTGCATAACCTCCCTCTGTTGAGCCTTTTTGTCGTCGGTGCTTGCAGCACATGCGTTTCATTATCACAGGATCCAACGTCACGTTGATCTAAAAAAATCCTCCAACATAGTCGGTTTCGCAAGATGTCTATTCTCTCTCCTTATCATCATCCATATCCACAGGTGAGTTTGTATCAGTTGGAGCGTACTCTATTGCAGGTGAAGACCTTTCTTCAGATTCTTCTGCTGATGGTTGTGCTGAGGCCGTGGAAGAGTGTGCCATTAGCGAGAATGGAGGTATGATGGCTGGTACAACCGAAGATGATGAACCACGATGAGCGCTTTGTGACAATAGTCGCGAACCTGCCGTCGATGATGATGAATCATTAGCTTCGGGTGACAGCAGATGCAATGATGGTGGCGTATAGGCTGTAGTTACTACTTGTGCAAGCGAGGAGGATTGTCGCTGACTGCCACGACTTGAAAATAGGCTCGATGTGCTCGAATGCGGCGCTCCTGCCAAAGAAGATGAGGACGACGAGGTAGCAGCAGGTGTAGATGACGGCCTATCTAACGCTAATGCTAACGGGAGTGGAGCGGAAGATGACGAAGAAGATGATGGAGCTGATGTTGGCCTATCATCTTGCGGAATTGCAGCTATCCCTCCTTCAAGAAGGCGTTTCCACTTTCGGGCAGCAGCTCTCCTCTTTAGCCTACCTTCTTGCATGTACACCATTCCCTCTTCGGAAAGCTTATCAGCATGATCCCCAAAAGTCTTTTTGTCTTTATCGCGTTCGTTGCACTTAAAAAGGTTTTCCAGTATTGCTTTGTCAACTCTTTTGTCGGCATAATCGCATAACATATCGCAACCTATTTCTGCGGCGGTTGTAACAAGTATAATCCTAAGTAAAAGAGTAGAAACAGTCGGATCACTACTGAACCATTGCCCCGCCGCTGATAGGGCAAGCTTTCCAACGGTTATGAGATTTCTGCCCGTCCCACCGAGAAATCTAACAAGCTGCCAAAATTTTGTTGGCCCATCGTAGATGAAGATTTCTTTGTCGATAATGTTCATGGAAATCCGCATCTTATCCTGTTCACTTAATCTTCCCTTATAGGTCTGCAACATCATGGCCATCTGAGGATCTTTCTGAAAGAACTCCATTCTTAGCAGTCGATTTATAAAAACATCGTCGGTATCCACTGCTACATTGTCTTCGCCATTTGTTTTTAATGTTTGAGTGTTTAGTAGTTGTGAAGTGTCGGCATTTCCTCCTTCAGTCGATCGCAAATCAATCGATGACTGTGATTGTGGCGCATTTACTACACTCTTTCGCAAAGTTGTCGACGACTGCGAGCTGTTTATTAGCTCCATCGCAGATGCATCCGATAGAGAGGCGCAAATTAACAGACCAGATATTAAGTAATTCATAGAAACCTCCATTTAAAGTCATAAAAAATAACAATGT
>BNWE01000214.1 GCA_025998595.1 Alphaproteobacteria bacterium
CTTTGCGGAATCTGATCATCGGATTAGCCTGTAAATTGAACACTTCTGTTCCGGATATGATGTTTAATGGTGCTCGGTTCCATAGGAGGGCTATAAAATTGGTCGCAGAGAATTAAAAGGCCCTGCTTTCTTCTGGAAAGCCGTTTTTGTTTATCTCGAGTTCCACACATCACACAGGACATTTTTCATATCATTCCGCTGACAAGATCAAATACATCTCTTGTTAATAACAGGACTACGGCACGTTTGCAATAGATGACTTTAAATTCTCCGAGAGAAATCCATATATGGCTACAAAGTCATCGTCGTAGTGACAAAAAAACTATCCGCTCAATTTTTACCATCATAAAAAAACTCAAAATTCAACGAAAAATTACTCTTTAAAAATGCTTGACACGGGAGGTGAAACACAGTATCAGTTATGGTTGTGTACCACTAGCGTTTTATTAAGCAATGCGCATGTGGGAGCGTTTTTAATATGACTTTACTATGCCAATCAAAGGTAGATATGAAAAAGATTTTTATAATTGCTGGTGAAGCATCTGGCGACTACCTTGCCGGAAGGCTGATGGAGGATCTGCGTAAAATATCCTGTGATTCCATCGAATTTTTCGGAATCGGTGGCCCCTGCATGGAAAAAGCTGGCCTAAGAAAACTGTTTTCCATCGACGAGTTATCGATAATGGGAATTGTCGAGGTAATCGGAAAGATTTTTCGCGTAAAAAGACTGATAAACAAAACGGTAGATGCAGTTTTCATCTTTGATCCTGACATAATAATCACCATCGATTCATCTGGATTTACCAACAGGGTCGATAGAAAAATAAAAGCTCAACTTGCTACTATATCTGATAATGATAAAACACGTGTGCAGCACGCACCAATAATTCACTATGTAGCTCCTCCGGTTTGGGCTTGGAGAGCATGGCGAGCCAAATCCATGCATGAATTTATAGATAAGCTACTGGTTTTATTACCGTTTGAGCCGGAGTTGTTCATTAAACACGGACTTGATACAGTCTTCGTTGGGCATCCGATTGCGCTAGATCCAGATTTTGAAAAAACAGATGATTTTTCCATAGAAGATTTTAGAGACGCGCTAGAGCTATCGGACAATACAAAGCTGATTGTGCTGCTGCCCGGTAGCCGAATGGCAGAGATCTCCAAGCATCTGCCAATTCTGGAGGAATTTGCCGATCTAATGGCTGCTAAATATGGACGCATGAAGTTTCTAATACCAACGACTGAATCCCTGAAAGAAACCATTGAATCGCGTACAATGAATTGGCGTCAGCGTCCAATTATAATCAAGGAAAAATCACTGAAGGTTCTTGCGTATTATGCCTCCGATCTTGCGGTTGCGGCTTCTGGAACGGTCACGCTGGAATTGGCACGCACCGGTCTTCCGGCTGTCATCATATATAAGACATCGTTTATTACTTACTTGATTGTAAAATTTTTGGTGAAGATAGAAAACGCCTGTCTGATAAATATCATTGCAAAACAAAACGTTGTGCCGGAATTGCTGCAGAATGATTGTACAGCACAGAATATCTTTCATAATGCGGTTTCAATTCTTGAAGATCCTCAAAAAGCAGCCGAGCAGAGAAAAATGTTTGCAAAAGTTATGAACCAGCTATCTGTAGAAGATCGCTATGCTGCGGCAAGAGAAGTACTCAAAACGAAATTTACATGAGTTTTCTCTTTTGTCCTGTAAGGTCGTTGATAAGCTTGAGCAAAGTTTGCTTATCTTCAGAGCTCATCAAAGATACGTCTAATTTGGAAGATTCGTAATCTTTTGTTGTAATTATTATGTCTGTAATTGTGCTCCACTTGCTTTTCTTGAAGCCTTTCGTACAGATTATGTCGCTCAAATGTATGGTCTCCCAGCAAATATCCTCAAGTTCTCTCGCATTCAGATCTTTGCTATTTATTTTTACGATTATTGCTCCTTTAAAAAAAACCTGCAAATGAATAGCCGCGCATATTATGGAGACTACCGCGAATATCGCGAGAGCTACCCGGCCCATTCAACACTGAAGTGCATCAAGTAGCGACCTAAAAAGTGAGCGTTTTTGTGGATTTGGGCAAAAAAAGTAGTGAAAAAGCCACGTGAAGAAGTTAATCTCGAGTTAGTTTAAATAAAGAG
>BNWE01000215.1 GCA_025998595.1 Alphaproteobacteria bacterium
CTCAATCTGCCTTTCAGCTAAAGATATCGACAATTTTTTCTGCGCCTGTTCCAAAGCTTCATCTATACGAATTTCTTTGGTGTTTTTTGACGAATCTCTGATTTCTTTCAGCATTTTCGCGATCTGTGCTTCAGCCAAATAATACCCAGCAAGGTATACACGCAAATCGTCCAGCACAATTTTTTTCTCAGCCAGAAGAGATTTCATAGCGATATCCAGAACAGATTCGTCCACTTCTAGCATTTCTTTTGCTTTTGTGATTAATTCTTCGCGTGGATAATAGACATGTCCTTCATCAGTAAGCTTATGTAATATAAACATAATGCCAGCTTCCGCTCTCAATGGAGATTTCTCATCAAAGCCTAGTTTTTGAGCGATTTTATCTGCTGTTAGAAAACCAATTCCCCAAATATCATGAGCCAATCGATATGGATTTTCCTTCACAACTGCAATGGATTCGTTACCGTATTTTTTGTAAATCTTGCTTGCGTAGGCAGATGAAACGCCATGACTCTGAAGAAAAACCATGACCGAACGAATTTCTTTTTGCTCAATCCAAGCCTTTCCGATCATTTCTATGCGCTGCCTTCCAATTCCTTCCACTTCGCGCAATTTTTCGATGGATCCTTCGATAATGTCCAGAGTTTTCTCACCGAATTTTGCAACAATACGCTTGGCCATGACCGGACCAACACCGCGAATTAATCCACCTCCCAGATATTTCTCAATGCCAACAACCGACGCGGGAACAGAGCATGTGCAAAAAACAACCTTGAATTGTTCGCCGAACTTTGGATGTTCAACCCAGTTACCGGACATAGTGAGCACTTCGCCTGGAGTTGGAGACGGAATATTGCCAATAATTGTTACCAAATTGGCATATCCATATACTTTTACTTTTGCAACAACGTAGTCGTTTTCTTCGTTTTCATAGGTAACACGCTCAAGTTGGCCTTTGAGTTTTACTAAATTTGTCGACTCTGGTTTCATAATTCAAAATCATTATTGCCATTGAATAGTACATGAAACCAGAGCAAATTTCACTCTTTTTTCTTTTCTCGTAGCGTTAGTTCTGTAATTCCATAAGCGCCGAGTAGCCCTTGAATAATTGCATCGATGTAATCTGGTGTGAAATACATCACAACAGCAGCAATAATTGCGATAGTTCCTTTGGTTTTTTCGCTCAGAATTAAGTCTTTTAGCATGATTTTCCTCCTATTTACGAATACGCTCTCCGTAACCAGCCATTAATAAATGTTTGCTGTGATGGACTGATGTTTGCAATCAATCGATAATATCCAGCCGCCTCGGATTTCAGAGCGGCCAGCAGGTCGGTACTGTCAGCGCTGTTGATGGCCGTGAGCGTGATTTTCCCGACAATTCCATCTTCAGCCACTGAAATTCCAGTGGATCGCAATGCTCTCTGAATTAGTTTGTTTGCCTGTGGAATTCCGACATTCACTGCCAGGTCAAAGGCCTTCAGCGCAACATTTTCGTCATTGATTGATTCGTATTTTCCTTTCAACCAGAAGTCGACGAAATAAATCTGTCGAGCTTGGTCTTGAGTCAATTTTTTTATGTCCAGATGCGGATAGCTGCGTTTCGAAATGCCGTACTTTGTCTCTCCTCCAGTGTCTGCCGAATTGTTTGAGTATCCGCCTTCGTGATGCATGAGATACTCAAAAGCCTTCAAAAATTTACTTGAATACATTAATCCTCCTTATTAATCTTGTTGGAACACGTAACAGAGGTTGTAAAACCGCTGGAGCTCAGCGAATGTTGCACATGCGTAATAATCCAGTTGGTCGGAATCTTTTTTTTGAAACCAGAGATAATAATCGCTGATTCCGCGAATAATTCCGGCATTCCTTGAGTGCTGAAATTGAACGTGAGATTTTCTTTTTCAATGCGCTTTAGTTTGGCTTCGGCTGTTTTTCGAGCGGATTCTTCGTCGTTTGCGACCTCTTTGCTCTCGTAGACCACGGGCGTTTCATAAAATTTTAGAGATATGTTTAGTTAATGTTTGGGAGGCTTGTTCGACGAGCTTGCGCGTCATAAAAATGCACAAAAAAGTAGCAAAAAACGATTGATTGCTACGTTTTTTAC
>BNWE01000216.1 GCA_025998595.1 Alphaproteobacteria bacterium
TAATACAGTATGGGCTCCCCTTGTGTACCTTTCTCTATCATTCATCCTCTGAGTCTAAAACTTCTAATACGCTAAAGCAATTCACGCTAAAGCGTAAGGTTTATAACCGACCCGTGGAAAATGAAAATATTCTTGGATACCGCAAATGTAGAAGATATATCTCTCTACTGTGACTTTATAGATGGCGTTACGACCAATCCGACGATTCTGTCCCAATACGCCCACAGCGAGCACACATTTCTGATAAAACGCATATGCGAACTTGTTACAGGACACGTAAGTGTCGAGGTCATTGCGTCAGATTTCAACGAAATGATCAAAGAGAGCCGCAAATTGGCCGCACTAGACAGCAAAGTCTGCGTGAAATTACCGTGCACACCGGACGGCCTAAAGGCATGCAAACGACTGTCCATTGACGGCATCGCGACCAATCTGACGCTGTGCTTTTCACCAACACAGGCACTGATGGCCGCCAAATGCGGAGCGACGTACGTGTCTCCGTTTATCGGAAGGCTCGACGATGCTGGCCACGATGGACTTGCGTTGATCGAAGACGTCTCCGAAATATACAATGCCAACGAATACGAAACGATAATATTGGCCGCATCCATTCGCAGTGTTAATCACGTGGTTCAAGCGGCAATGGTTGGCGTAGGAGCAGTGACAGTCTCTCCAAAGATCCTAAAACAATGCCTAGAACATCCGCTCACCGACAAAGGCCTGGAAATCTTCGCAAAGGACTGGGAGAGGGTGGAGTGAGCGCTTCACTCCACAAGAACATTGTGGACGACGCATTTATGGATTGTCGGTGCGTTGTTTTTGCAAAGCTTCTTCCTCTAATGCTTTGATTTTATTATCACACATTGTCCTTATTTCATTCTGCAGGTTTGTATTGGTGATACTACCAATAACTTCAGCGCAATCACGGATGGTTTCGATTTTAATTATAGGGCTTGCCAGTAAAGCTTCTATTGCCTTATTTTTTCCATGATACATAATATAATCCATAGGCCTTCTTCCTCTCTCCGTATGTATAGCATAATATAGAGGACTTCTTCCTTCTTTGTCTATAACATTTGGATCAGTTCGCTCACATCTCAGCAGAGCTTCTATTGCGTCAATGTCTTGTTCTCTTATAGCACAATACAGAGGAGTTGTTCCCCGTTTGTCTATAACATTTGGATTCGTTCGCTCACACTCCAGTAGAGCTTTTATTGCCTCAATGTTTTTTCTTCTTATGGCATAACACAGCGGAGTTATTCCCCCTTTGTCTATAACATTTGGATTCGTTCGCTCACACTCCAGTAGAGCTTTTATTGCCTCAATGTTTTTTTCTTTTATGGCATAACACAGCGGAGCGTTTCCATATCCATTTGGATTCGTTCGCTCACACTTCAGCAGAGTTTTTAATGCTTTTATATCATTTTCTCTTATAGCATGAAACAGCGGAGTCTTGTTATATTCAGCCGGAATATCTAAAAGCAGAGCTTCTATTGCTGCAATATCTTTTTCTCTTATAGCACAATACAGAGGAGTCTCTCTATCTCCATCTGGAATATCTGGATTCGTTCGCTCACACTCTAGCAGAGCTTCTATTGCCTCAATATTTTTTTCTCTTATAGCATAATATAGAGGATTTCGTCCTTCTTTGTCTACAACATTTGGATCGGTTCGCTCACATCCCAACAGAGCTTTTGTTGCAAAAACATAGTTAGCTAATACAGCCAAATGCAGCGGAGTATTGCCTTTTTTGTCTGGAATATTTGGGTTTGTTCGCTCACACTCCAGCAGAGCGTCTCTTGCATCAATATTTTGTTCTCTTATAGCGTAATACAGAGGAGTCTCGCCTCTTTCATTCTGCACATTTGCTTCCGCACACCAATTCAATAAATTTTTTGCAGCCAATAAAAAGTGACACGTGACAGCAAAATGCAATGGCGTCTCACCTGTTTTGGGGCCCATTCAACACTGAAGTGCATCAAGTAGCGACCTAAAAAAAGAGCGTTTTTGTGGATTTGGGCAAAAAAAGTAGTGAAAAAGCCACGTGAAGAAGTTAATCTCGAGTTAGTTTAAATAAAGAG
>BNWE01000217.1 GCA_025998595.1 Alphaproteobacteria bacterium
TCACAAAAAATAGACCACCTAATTAGGTTGCATAAATAGTACCATATCAAAAACGTAACATCAAGATATATTTTTATTTTTTTCTATTTTTTCTTATCTAGGGGGTAATTTCATGCGGAGTTAGGGTCTAATACGCTAAAGCAATTCACGCTAAAGCGTAAGGTTTATAACCGACCCGTGGAAAATAAAATCGTTATAAATGACAATGGAGCAGGTATGCCAAAAGAAGTGGTTACAAAACTCATGGAAAATGAGCAAGTAGCTAGCACTAAAGAAAGCGGACACGGCATTGGCATGCGGCAAATTAGAGACACAATATTAAAGATGAATGGCCATATGTCAATCGATTCAACGGAAAATGTTGGAACTGAAATTACTCTCACGTTTCCAAAATCAGATTATCCCAATTGGTTTACTGATAAAATTGCACTGCATAAAGGCGATACTGTAGTTGTATTAGATGATGATCCGTCGATTCACAGCATTTGGAAAAATCGTTTAGAGCAATATTTGAGTGACATCACTATAAAATATTTCACCCAAGGTTCGGAAACGATCAGCTTTATAAATTCTTCGAAAGAAAAGAACAGATTTTTCCTATTGACTGACTATGAGCTGAGAAATCAAGGTATAAACGGCGTAGACGTTATAGAAAAATGCAATATGCAAAAGCGATCCATCGTTGTAACAAGTGTATATGTCTACCAAATAAAAGATTTTCTTGAAAAATTTAAAGTTACCAAGCTATTGCCTAAAGCGTATATAGATAGGCTCTCCGTAGCAATAGAAGAGCAGCTGAAGAATGTGGATTTAGTTGTCATCGACAATGATGCATCTTTTTGGGAAGCATTAGCTATTTTAAAAAAAGATGAATTGCTAATGGATACTTATACCAGCGCCAAAGATTTTTTGAGCAATTTAGACAAATACCACAAAGATACAAGAATCGTTACTGATTATGAGTTAAAAGATGGCATGAATGGATTTGCTTTGGCAAAGCTATTGTACGAAAAAGGATATGTAAATCTATATTTATTGTCTGGCAGGTCATTTCGAGAAAGCGAAGCCCCACCTTATCTAACCGTAATTTTTAAAGGAAGCGAAGATTTTACAGAAAAGCTACTTTGAACATAATCGATGATTTTGCAGCCATTGTATTTTCGTGATAGGATTTTTTAGCTGATTTTGGAGAATAAAAAAATGAACAAACATGATGCCGTGAGAGCTGTTGCCGAAAAAGCAGATATTAGCATAAAAGATGCCAGTAAGTTTTTGAATAGTTTTGTAAAAGTCGCGATTAAAACCATGGCCAAAGGGGAAGAGGTGACATTGGTTGGATTTGGTTCATTTTTGAGGGTAGAACGGAGCGCCCGAACAGGACGCGATTTTAAAACAGGCAAAAATATGGACGTTCCAGCGTACAAAACCGTAAGGTTTAAGCCAGGAAAAGGCTTGAAAGATGCGGTAATTTGAGGTTTTCATAGAGCTAAATGCGAGCTTTTAATCATAATCGGGGCTCGCATCTTTCTTCTTTTCTCGCAGAGTTAGCTCCGTAATTCCGTAAACGCCGAGCAGGCCTTGAATAATCGCGTCGATCCAGTCGGGTGTGAAATACATCACGACAGCAGCAATAATTGCGATAGTTCCTTTGGTTTTTTCGCTCAA
Organism: Alphaproteobacteria bacterium; assembly: GCA_025998595.1. The sequence goes on from BNWE01000217.1 coordinate 1,666, forward strand.
AATTAAGTCTTTTAGCATGATTTTCCTCCATTTAACTATATGCGCGATTGAGCCATCCAGTGATAAACGTTTGCTGAGATGGACTGATGTTCGCAATCAATCGATAATACCCTGCAGCCTCTGATTTCAGAGCGGCCAGCAGGTCAGTACTGTCCGCGTTGTTTATAGCTGCAAGCGTGATTTTCCCGACAATACCATCTTCTGTTACTGAAACTCCAGTGGATCGTAGCGCCCTCTGAATTAGTTTGTTTGCCTGTGGAATTCCGGTGTTGACAGCTAGATCAAATACTTTCAGCGCAACATTTTCGTCGTCAATGTTTTCATATTTTCCTTTCAACCAGAAGTCGACGAAATAAATTTGTCGAGCTTGGTCTTGAGTCAGTTTTTTTATGTCCAAAT
>BNWE01000218.1 GCA_025998595.1 Alphaproteobacteria bacterium
CAAAGCAAGAAGTGCCAAAAGTCAGCCATCGATTTTGCCGAAGACAAAAGTTGCAAAGAGTGTTTTAGATGTATGAGTATACAGAATGTTTTATTGAAGTAGTGTTTGGTCTGGGAATGTTCATCAACGCGATGCTATTTATACCTCAAGCCGTAAAGATATATAGAACTAAAAACGCTGATAACGTTTCCATGACGACTTTTGGCGGTTTCTGCGTAATACAATTTTTTACAGTTTTGCGCGGGTATATCCGCCAAGATTACATTCTGATGTTTGGTTACGCGCTAAGTCTTGTGTTTTGCGCAACCGTTACTTTTTTGATCATTATATATAAAAGCAGCAGAGGAGAATTATGAGTACAAGCAGATGCGTAAGATGGAGTAAAGAAGCGTTAGATTTTTTTGAATCAGCCGATGATAATAGCGTTTTTTTGGAAGTTGTTGTGTCTTATTCATGCGCCAGCCAAACTGGTGAGGGTTTTGAAGAGCTTGTTAATTCAATAAACAGTGATGATTATTAAAAGAAAAATAAAAAAAGTTAATATTACGGATACCTCTTGTTTGTATAGGCACTCTATTCCTGAGTTTTCGCAATACTCTGATTCGAGCGAACAGACAAAATGGTTTTTGAATAATAACCATGTTCACATTTAATTTTTTGCGTCTTGTAGCATCTCAAACTCCACTGTCAAAAAGTGGCAAAACCTAATTGATGAACATGGTTAATAAGTATAGTAACCATGTTCACATTTAAATTTTTGCGCCCTGCAGCATCTCAAACTCCATTGTCAAAAAGTGGCAAAAACCTATTAATGAACATGGTTAATGTCGATAAGCTGACGGTGGATTGTACCATGAAGTCGTGGGCTGATGGCTTGAGAGATGCGAGATTCCAGCAGTGGATTAAGCAGATAAGAATAGATTTTGCTGGAAATGAAGGTGGGGACGGTATTTTGTATCCTTTTAGAAGGTCCGTAATGGCTACAGCTAACGAGGCGGTATCTAAAGGTAATGGCACATTAAAGCAGTGCATAGATTTTATACTTGAAGAATGCGCATATACATGTGCATTTTTTAAAAATGTAGTTATGGTATATCCGACTAAGTTGTCACTTCCGATAGCATTTGTTATTGAACATTACAAAACAAACATTCGTCATCTGTCTTATAATATGTCAAACAACGCGCAACGCCACAAGAATCGTATTTTAGATAGAAACAAGATAAACAATGAGATAATTGAGTTCATAACGACGATAGCATCTACTGTTAATTTTTTCGTAATAAGCAAAAACGGAGAATTTATATACAAAAACGAGTCACTGGGAAAAATTGTCTCTGAGTTGAATGCAATGAGTTTGAATCCAGAGACTTGGGAGAATAGCCTAAAAGCCATAAATCTGTCGAGGCAAGTTGTCGTCGAAGAGCACGACAAAGGAAAGGTTTTTCTGTCAGTTAAGTCGCCTTTGATAATTGACGACGAAATTGAAGGAGTAATCGGACTTGCGGTTGAAATTACAGACCGTAAAAAGGCACAACAGCTGGAAATACAGAGCAAACTTCAAGAAGAACGAAAAATTATTTATGATCAGATAGCTCATGACATTCGTTCTCCGCTAGCAGCTTTGTCTATGCTTGCGAGAAATTGCAAAGGTCTTTCGGAAAAAGAGCATATTGCGCTGAGGAACATCGCAACCAGCATTGAGAATATTACTAGCGATTTGCTGAATCAGGGCTTTTTCCTAGAGGCCTAAAGATTTCTGATAACTTTCAAAGCACCTCATGAAATTCATGGAATTGCAATATAAGGCCTTTCTGATATTTTCTTCTTTAACCCTGTTCACGAACAACCAAAAAAGAGTTAAAGTAGATATTATTTTGCGTAGAGGTTGACGAGATGTTAAGTTTTGAAATGGTATTGAAGCATGATCGCCTAATCAATTACGACCTGCTAAAGCAGGAGGTATGCTAAGAATCTGAAGATACGCTGAATGCGGATAAATCCTACTTTTCGTCCCATACCTTGAATTCATTTGGCCCATCACTTTGGTTTTCTATGTA
>BNWE01000219.1 GCA_025998595.1 Alphaproteobacteria bacterium
GTTAGTGAGTTAACGAACTCTTCGAAACCTTCACCAGTTTGGCTGGCGCATGCGTGAGATATAACAACATCCAAAACGACGCTATTATCGTCGGCAGATTCAAAAAAATCTATAGCTTCTTTACCCCATTTTACACATCTATTAGTGCTCATAATTCCCCTTTACTGCTTTTGTATATAATGATCAAAAAAGTAACGGCTGCGCAGCATATAAGACTCAGTGTGCTACCAAACATCAGAATGCAATCTTGATGTATGTATCCATGTAAAACTGTAAACAACTGTATTGTATTGAAACCTGCAAAAGTTGCTAGAGAAACGCCATCTGTGTTTTTAGTTTTATATATCTTTATGGCTTGAGGTATAAATAGTGCCGCATTGATGAACATTCCAAGACCAAATACTACTTCAATAAAATACTCAATACATCCATACATTTAAATCACTTCCTATAAATCACTTCCTACACAACCTGTGATAGAATACTCCCTTTTGATTTTAAATTACAAATCAATTTTGAATTCAGAAGTTTCGGAATATTTATTTTAATCAGATATATCGCGGAATGTTGGCTTATATATCAGCCAATGAGAGCAATAGATTGATCTTGTAAATCAAAAAGCGTGACAATATTGCTCACAAAAAACATTCAATTATCAACAAAAGCATTCCGATACTTCGTAATAGATAACTGTCCTTTCTGAATTTACTATCTTACGAGAATGGAGGCATCATAATGATAACCAGCAATTTGAAATGCATAATGGCGTATAAAGGAGTCACAATTGCGGAATTGGTGGAGTTGGCGCGAGTATCTCATGACACGATTGCTAGGATTCGACTTACGAAGAGAATAGGAGAATGTAAGCTTAACACTCTTGAGAGAATCGCAAAGGCGTTGGGATGCAAGGTAAAGGACTTATTTGAAGAAGAGAAGGATAGGCCATAGATTGTTAGATTAGTTGTTTGTGGAGCGCTTTCTGTTAAATAAAAGCAAAGTGCGTTAGTTTTTGTTGTACTTTTGATTAAAGATTGATATATACTCCCTCCAGAGACTTGTTGTTTTTGGATGATGGGGGTGTCATGCGTTTCTTATTGTGTGTTTCATCGTTAGTTCTTGCGCTGAGTTTGCAGGCCGGAGATATTGCGAACAAAATATCAGAAAAAAAAGAATCACTGACAGATTTTAATTCTGGAGCTAAAGACTTCGAAGGATTTACCGTTGGGGTAGGATTAAAAGTCGGATTCCAAGAGACCTCAGCCTCCGGAAATAAAGAATTCAAAAATGTCTCCGAAAGTGCATATTCTACTACGTTCGGAGGAAGTGTCGCAGTAGGATATCAAAAAGTAGTATGTGGAAATTTCCTGTTAGGAGCTGAAGCTGGCTTGGATTTTGGATCCGGACCAAAGCGCCTTAGAGTCGGAGGAGAGCTAAATAGAGATTCAGCAGCAGGATCGGAGTATTTGCGGAGACAATACGCTGTTTCGCGATTAATAAACTCTTACTCTAGAACTTTAAACATTTACCAAATACCAAGCGTTAATGGCACATCTGTAACCAGAGATGTATGGAGAAATTTTCTGAGAACCAACAGATATCTCGGTGGAGCAACTGATTCTGATTTGGTAAATCCAGATGGTACTCCAGGATCTGCAATTTCTGCTTTTGTAACTGGCGATTATAGCCAGTTGTATGTAAGTGGTGGCAATAATCCTGCGGCTACATATTTAAGCTTCATAGGACAAGAAACGGCAGATAGTATGTTAGCCTTAGGAAATGGAAACATATTATCGGCCATGAGAGAGATAAGAAATTTTATAACAGCTAATAATCCAGACTTGGCGAATACGTTAAGGAGTATAGGAGAAGGTACTGTTGGAAATATTGCTGGCTCCGATATAAATGGCGCGGCAAATCCAATAGGGGCTTTAGTACTGAGAGAGCTGGCTTTTTTGTTTTCATGCGATCAATATGGTTTTGCAGATATTGGCGTAACAGATGCTGATGCTAACGCATTATTTGGAGGAGATATTGAGCGTATTAACAATGCGATTC
>BNWE01000220.1 GCA_025998595.1 Alphaproteobacteria bacterium
ATGCAGCCGAAGAGAAGGATGCAGCCGAAGAGAAGGATGCAGCCGAAGAGAAGGATGCAGCCGAAGAGAAGGATGCAGCCGAAGAGAAGGATGCAGCCGAAGAGAAGGATGCAGCCGAAGAGAAGGACGCAGCCGAAGAGAAGGACGCAGCCGAAGAGAAGGACGCAGCAAAAGGAGAAGGAAGTAACCCTGCCGCTAATGTTGCGGACGCAATCAATTCTATGACCCAAAAACAAAACGCCCAAGAAGAGCATGAGAATGATAAGGCAATGGAGATTTTTGTGTTAGTCAAAGCGGACGTAAAAAAGTTTCAAGGTTCTCTCGATGGGCTCGCAAAGAACGCTACCAGCGACAAGTATTCAGTGCAACTGAAAGATGTTAAGGCTATTGGTGAGGAAATAGCAACAGCTGAAGAAGCCTACAACACTGCTACTGGTGAGGGGAAAAATGGAGAGAATGAACTACCACACGACGTCGCAAAAGCTTGTGGAGCATTGAAGACTGCATTCGATTGTGCTAAGAAATTGTCTGGAATATCGATATGTGTACTGGAGATATTGGATAAGAAAAAAAAAGATCCGTTTTATAGGAGTGCTCTAAGAGAAGAGTTGGAACATTTTTCTACGACAGAGGTCATTCAAGAAATTATGCAGGAGTTAATTGGATTGCTTCCTGATAAAAAGCTAGATGACCTAACAGAGTCTCTTCTTCAAAAACTTGTGGCAATCAATAAAAATAGCTTGAGCGAGGTTAACAAAAAATCCGTTGAAGAAGCTGAGAAATCTCTGAAAGGATTGAAGGAGTGGAACAAAAGCAAGAAGGATTTTGTTGTCTTTATTGAAGAAATCACAAAAGCAATGGAGGCTTACAATAAAGTTGCGAGGGAAAAAACTATTTCCGGCTCTTCAGCGTCTGACAAATCCAGCGCATTCAGAAGTGTGATAGATTTGGCTTTTCTGCATTTGGCTCGCGAACATGCTATCTATTTATTGAAAAAGTTCAGTGAGCCTTTGGAAGAGGTTAGTAAGGAGTTTCAGACAGAATCTAACAAGCTAAAGGATGATGAGGAAAAACAAAAGGCTGATTTTGAGGACAAGAAAAAAAACATAGAAGAAAAATATGCCGCCAGAAAAAAAACTAGAGACAACAAAAAAGCCAACAAGAAACGTGCCTCAAAAACAGCAAGCGAATTTGATGAAAGTGACAAGTCGGCTATCGAATCAGAGCTTGAAGACGCTAGAGTGGAGCTTAATAGAATAGAAAAGAAAAATGTTACATTCAATAAAACTGCACCAATCTTTATTGATATGGCAACCAAAATTAAAGAAGTCAGCGGTGAAATATCTAAGTCTGATAGCACAGAAGGTATAGATGGTGTATTTGATAAGGTTATCGACTGTGTTGAAGAACTTGATGACTTAGCCGATCACCTTAGTAGGAATGATTTCGAGAAAAAGGCCGCAAGCGAGCTCAAGAAGGTATCACTTGACGAAGCGGAGATCGGAAAGGATCGTGACATGATCAAGAAGACCAAAAATGAAACATGGGAACAAGTTGGAAAGGCGCCAGCAGAAAAAAACGTGGCTAGCGACGATGCCAAAGATCTATTGGCAGATGTATCTGAGGAAGAGTTGATTGATAGTGGACATAAACACAAAGACAAAATAGCTGAAGATGATGGTAAAGAGGAGACTGCTAAGACCGAAAAAACTAAGGACAATAAGTCTGAAGTTAAAGAAAATAAGTCCGAGTCCGAAAAAACTGAGAACGCAAGATTGTAAAGGCTCAATACATATGAGACGGAACAGCCGTGCTGAAAATAGAGCAGAAAGCATATTTTGAGTTGCAAAGAAAGTGAAAGATCTCCAGAATAGGTACAGAAAAGCTTTTGAACGACTGGGAAGCTCTGAAGCAGATAGGCATTAACCATGTTCACGAATAGGAGCTAATTTAAAGATTATGTTAAAGAGTGAGGTAGGCTTCCAGTTTGTCTATTATTTTGAACAGGCTAGATGCAAGTTCCAAAGAGCTGATGCAATGACTATC
>BNWE01000221.1 GCA_025998595.1 Alphaproteobacteria bacterium
AATGAGACTGCCTAGATTCTGTCTTTTCCGGTACCATTTCTTGCAACCTTTCTGCTAATTCCAAATCAAATCTTGCAATTATTATAACATAAAAATCAATCCAACGCACTCAAATTTTAATAAAAAAACCCTTCTTCAGGGACGACTATATACTCGGAAATCCTGCGAAGATGGTCTGGAACAGGAGTTCAATAGCCTTGATGCTCAGCGTTTGTCTGCAGAAAACTACGTTGCTAGCCAAACGCATGAAAATTGGAAACTCATATCCAAACATTACGACGATGGCGGATTTTCCGGCGGAAATATGGACAGGCCTGCTCTGAAAGAGCTGTTCGCAGATATTGAAGCAGGTTTAGTCGACACGGTTGTGGTCTACAAAATCGACAGATTGTCGCGATCACTGTTTGATTTTGCAAAAATCATCGACCTATTTGATAAATATAACGTTAGTTTTGTGTCTGTAACACAGTCGTTTAACACATCAACATCTTCCGGAAAGCTAATGCTCAACATGCTGCTTAGCTTTGCTCAATACGAACGCGAACTTACCGGAGAACGCATTCGCGACAAGTTCGCGTCTTCTCTCAAAAAAGGCATATGGATGGGAGGATGTGTGCCTCTTGGATACGAAGTGAAGGATCGCAAGCTTATCATCAACGAAAAAGAAGCGAAGATTGTAAAGTTCATATACGAACAGTTTTTGATAAGTGAATCCTATTGCAAAGTGTCTCATCTACTGAATCAATTGGGCTACAGAACGAAAATCAAAAAACTGAAAACCGAAGAAACTGTTGGAGGACAAATGTTTGAGCCAAAGTCTGTACAGCGAATTTTGAAAAATCCATATTATAAAGGTTGTGTGACTCACAAAGATAACGTTTATCCTGGCGAGCATGAAGCAATAATTGATGAAAAAACATGGGATAAAGCGCAAGCAATATTTGCTCATCATGCGAATGGCAAAAAAGAAGCTCACACACATTTCAGTCAGGCTCTGTTGTCCTGCTCGATTGGATAGGTCAAATCTTTGCCTGTAGACAGCTGAGCCTCAGGGATTAATTTGTGATAAGGCTCATAATCGTCAGTTATAAAATCCCTGCCCTCAAGGCCGATTTCATCGAGAAATTCTTTCAGCGTAGCCGCATCTCTCCTGCCTATTTTCCAAGCAAAAGTTTTCTGCTTCCCTAGGTCGTAAGCCTTCCAAATCCAGATTTTGTTCGGCTTTCCGTTTACAAAATGCCACATTTCGTCCAGAACGACATCAGTACAATCGGACGGCGGTGGAATCTTCGGTTTCTCAAGGGTTTTTGCATATTGTTTGACCCATTTGTAAACAGAAACGTCGCTGACTTTTAGAAATCTGCCTATACTTCTGAAGCTTGCCGCAAACATTGTATACATGAGTATTGCTTGAGCCTTCAGCGATTCCGGCTTGCCTCTCGCTATCGGATTATTGGATACTTTTTGGCAATCTTTGCATTGATACCTTTGATTGCCTCCTGATGTCTTTCCGTACTTTATCAAATTCTTAGAACCGCAGTGTTTACAACATTCCATTTCTACCTCCACAACGAAATATAAAACATGATACTGCATTTGGTTGGCTTCACCAACTAATTAATTAGAAGTCTCCAATCACTGAGACCGCATTGATCGGCTACTTCACAAACATCGCCTCCTGATCTTTCCACAGTATCGGGAATTTCTTGTTCGTAATATCTTGAACTGACAGATGATTTGGAGCGTAGCCGTCCATAATGAGCCTTTTGATTTTTGGGCTGAGTCTATTCATGGACATTATTGAGCGTACGTATCTCGGAGAGATTTTGTTAGCTTCGCAGAATTCCTTGAGTGTTGCTTCAGGACATTTTTCCAGCTGGCTTTCGAGCCATTGGGCTTTTGCTAGCAACCTTGAAAATTGCGTGTTGACGTGTTGATCGCCAGGCTTTCTGACGATGGCTCGACGACCTTTACGAATGCTTACTTTTATCGGGATAAAAACTTCTTGGTTCATTTCAAGCCATCATCACTTTAATC
>BNWE01000222.1 GCA_025998595.1 Alphaproteobacteria bacterium
TTGGGATAGTTGATGCTTCTTTAGTTCATCATTTAATTCTTTGCAAAAATCATCAACAAAGCAGAACAATTCTGTGATATCATGTCTCATGGCTAAAACCTCTTAATTTAATTTAAATAGATTTTAGTCATTCTTTCTCTGCTTTCAAGCGCTTTTAATCCATTATTCGCGTTAATAGTAATCCTTTCTAAAACTAAACTTTTTAGAATCAATTAACAGCTCGACAATTTCTCTGTTGCTTGCGCATTCTAAAGCCGTATACCCATCATCGAAACTTATCTGTTCTGTGTTGAGATCCTCACGCTGCATTAATAGCTTAACAATTTCTGTATTGCCCATATAGCAGGCAAGCATAAAGGCGTTTACATCGCCAAGATCATCGGTTGCAGTTTTATTTATGTCAATATCCTTTTGTTCCAACAGTATTTTTACAAGTTCAAGATTATTACTTTCGCATGCAAACATTAGCGGAGTTCGATCATGTCCACATCCAGAATCCCAAACTTGGTTGACATCGAAACTATGTCCAGGCAGTTGTAGCAAAAGCTTTACGGCTTTTGCAGTTTTTTCATTTTCGCTGTCAGTATTGCGCGAATATGTATTGCTCCCGCAACAATGCAAAAGAAATCGATCGTCAATTTTTGCGTTTTTTTGCTTTAATAATAATTCAACGACTTCTGCGCTAGCATTCATTAAAGCAGTATCTCCATTTTTGCTAACCTTATTTATATTACTTTTTCATTGCTCAAAAAATACTGAACGAGCTCGACATTGTCACTACTACAGGCGTACATGAATGCGGTAGATCCTTTTTTATCTGTTCTGTTGACCTTTCTTATTTTTGGATTGGATAATAAAAGCTTGACGATATCGAACCTACCACATTCACAGGCTTCCATTAGTGGTGTTTTTTTATGGTATTTTTCAGCTTTATTAATATCAATATCGGCACGCTTTAAAAGCATATCACTTATTTCAAATGGAATACCTTCTTCACAAGACATAAATAATGCAGATCGACCATCAGAGTCCATGACATTTACATCTATATTGCTTTGCTGCAACAACAATCTCACGACATCCGTTTTTCCAAACTCGCAAGCAAACATCAATGCTGTATTTTCATTTTTATCTACCTTATTTAGATCATCTGGCCTGTAGTCTAAAATTAATTGCACAATATCAGGATTCCCACCTTTGGCGGCATACATAAGGGGAGTTGCTTGATCGTCATCTGGTTTAAAGTTATCGTCATCCACAAACAACTTTACTATTTCTAAATTCCCTCCTTCGCACGCAAGTATAAGCAATGTTTCATTTTCTTTATTATGTCTTATGGCACTAGGATCATTGCAACTTAGCAACGATTGCACAATATCGTAATTACCGCCAAGACAGGCGTACATAAGCGCTGTATTCCCATGCTCATCATCGCAACTAACATCAAAAACCTCTTGCTCAAGTAAAAAATCCGCTATATCCAGATGTCCAAAATAACATACAAGCATAGGCAAATTAATTCCAAGCCAGCTCTTTTGTTTGACATTTCCAACACCATTATTCAGCAAAAATTTGAAGAGTTCCAGATTTCCACTTTCACATGCACAAGACAATCCGTTACGTCCAGATGAATCATCTTGAAGCACATCAATATTAGGTTGCTCAAATAATAATTTTACCAAGTCAAAATTTCCGCTGTGACAGGCACACATAAAAGCATTTCTGTTATCAAACATATCCACCATGCTTTCATTCACATCTACTCCAGAAGAAAGTAATTTTTGCGCAAGATCAATATCTCCTGCACAGCAAGCCTTCATCAGTGGAGTCGGAATTATTTGAGGACGTGTATTTTTGAATACATCTAAGTAGCTGTCTATTCTATCAGTAACCATGTTCACGAATAGGAGCTAATTTAAAGATTATGTTAAAGAGTGAGGTAGGCTTCCAGTTTGTCTATTATTTTGAACAGGCTAGATGCAAGTTCCAAAGAGCTGATGCAATGACTATCAT
>BNWE01000223.1 GCA_025998595.1 Alphaproteobacteria bacterium
ATCTCTTGAAAGTATTTAAAAAGAGCCTCCCATACGCCAGCCTTTTTCCATCTTAAAAATTTTTGATAGATGCAAAAGCAATTTCCGTAGTCTTCGGGCAAAAGCCTAACCTGACAGCCGGTTCGAAGTAGATAGTAGACAGCTTCCAAAAAAATTCTTACATTGCCTTCGTTTTTTGTGTGAATTCCGCCAACTGTGACCCAAAAACCATATATTTTTTGAAAAATTTCATCGGGTATGTTATGTTTCATCTGTGGTATAATCCTCATATTTAAGCCTAAATAAGATTTTATACCACTTCTTAATTTTTGCTAACAGGACCTAATTTAGCGGCTGTTAGATGTTCCCATACGAAAGATGTATTGTTGGTTGATACCGATAGGCAGGGCAGTGCTAGTGCTTGGGCATCTGTCCGGGATGAAAATAAAACTGTTGGAAGAATTTCTTGTGTGCAAAAGTTCGGTAGTTCCATTGGGAACGAGATTCGAGCTCTAAGTGGAAAATTCCATGATATTCTCATCGATGCTGGCGGACAAAATAGTCAAGAATTACGTGCATCCATGGTTGTCGCAGATAAATTGTACATTCCGATCCAAGCTGGACAGTTTGATGTGTGGACATTGGGATTGATGGATCAATTGGTTTCCCAAGTCAAGATTCTAAATCCGAAGTTACAGGTTGGCGTTGTGGTTAATCGCCCATTCAGAAACGAAGTGCATCAAGTGGCGAAACAATCCGATTTGCCACAAAGACCTCTCGAGGTGTTTTGAAGTTTAACACTTTCCGTGGTCGATTGTTAAGTTTATTTTCAATTTCCCTAATTTTTTTATCCGAAACATCTTTGAAATCGAATTTCTTCGGCAAGTACTGCCGAATCAGTCCGTTCGTGTGCTCGTTGAGCCCTCGTTCCCAGGAATGGTACGGCGTTGCGAAATAAATTTTCGCTCCCAATTTCTTGGCGACCTCTTCGTGTCCAGTTAGGGTTTGAACTATATTCATGCGAAAAATATGAAATTCGAACAGGTTATTTGAGTCGTTATAATTACTTACCAAAGCCGATAAATGAATGTTCTAAAGAAGAAATAGAAGAAGCGATCATTAAAGGTCAGCAGGAGCAAGATAATTGGCTAAATATTTGCAAGCCAGAACTTCTTGAATTTAAGGCTAAAAATTGGCAGGAATGCATTTTTAAAGAAGAGAATCGTTACTTCGAACAATGTAAGAAACTTGTATTAGAAGAGATCAAAAATAATAAAGAATTCGAGAAAGCTGTTTTAGATAGTGTTAATGAGTTTGCGGATAAACATGGCACTAATGTAAACAATGGGAATATGTATGTTATTGAAGAGGTATCGTGGGTATTAAGTCTACCACTATTACATCTAAATAAGCCAATATTTTTGATTCATATTGGCAGTGCTAATGCTGCTGTTATTGCGGCGTTTCAATATTTTCCAAATTTGCGAAAATCAATAAAATTGAAGACTTAATTGCTGCAAATGCGCCGAAAGAATCGGAAGTTTTGCAAACGGAAAAGGGAATTGGCGCTCAAACATCAGCGGTTTTGATTGCTTATTTGCCGGAATTGGGTTGTTTGGATAATCGGCAAATCGTAAAACTGGCAGGCCTAGCTCCGATGGCTAACGACAGCGGGAAAAAATCCGGTAAACGCTCAATACGAGGCGGTCGAAAGCGGATTCGCAACGCACTTTTGGTTGCTTCACTTAGTGCGATTAAGGGAAACAAGAAAGTTAAAGATTTCTATAATCGCTTGATTGCAAAAGGAAAACTCCACAAGGTTGCACTCACAGCTGTGGCTCGAAAATTGTTGGTGATTTCGAACTCAAAAATGAGACTTTTTCGCGAAGGAAAGGAGTACTTTTAACGCGAATAATGGATTAGCTAACCATTTGAAAGATAGGAGTAATAGCAGGTTTTTCACACAAGAGTTGGTAAGCCACGAGAGTAGACATAACATGAATGCCCATGTTTTTTTGAGACCTGTGTC
>BNWE01000224.1 GCA_025998595.1 Alphaproteobacteria bacterium
CTGTTACATGGTGGCTTGAGTATATCAAGAACCCGCATTCTGAGGTAGTAGATAAGATAGGCGAATTTGAGCCAATAATAAAGGAGGCAGTAAAGATGTTTGATATTGTATCATCAGATCCAGCTACACAAGAGCTTATTCGAATTAGAAATGATGGAGAGCATGACTATAACTCTGCTATGTGGGAAGCAGAAATGAAAGGCGAAGCTAGAGGCGAAGCTAGAGGCGAAGCTAGGGGGGAAGCTAGAGGCGAAGCTAGAGGCGAAGCTAGAGGCGAAGCTAGAGGAAGAATGGAAGGCTTTAAAGAAGCCGCCAAGAAAATGCTATTAGCAGGTATCGACTCAAGTATTGTAGCAAGTTCTCTTGGCCTTTCTATTTCTGAAATTCAATCACTGAGTCAGAGTTAAGGACTTACGCAAAAACAAGTTGGATGAGTTCTCGCTGGGGATTTTGCGGTTCCACGTTTCAAAGCAAAAAACCGCTCAAATTGTTCTTGCGCTGATCCTATCTTCAATAACCATGTTCTCATTTAATTTTTTGCGTCTTGCAGTCTCTCAAAACCCATCGTCGAAAAATGGCAAAACCTAATTAATGAACATGGTTACTTTCTAATTGCAGTACTACAGCGGAGCTATTTTGAATAAGTAGCAAAAAAAAATGCTAAAAACTATTTCTCTTGTTACGGTACAAAAGCAGCTCTGCTATCTGGCTACCTAATTTTGTGCGGAGTTCGCGATTAACGTTTGGCCATTGCTGCTTTTTATCATACTTTCCTTTTCCAATGGATAGTTGCGAGCAGTACCGCCGCATTCTATAAGATATTTCGCAATTTCAGAGTCGCCTTCTTGTAAAGCAACAGCTAAAGGTGTATTGCCATTGTTGTCTTCTGAATTTATGCCTGGATCTACGTTAACATCACGTGCGACTCCTAGCAGAAACTGAATAGCCGACAGATTCCCCAAACTGGCACAGTGATGCAATACTGTCAAGCCCTCACTATCTCTTGCGTTTATTTTTGCTCCCTTAGCTAAAAAAAGCCTGACAAGCTCGGAATTTTGGGTAATCACGGGCCAATATAACATTGTTTGGCCTTCGACAGTTGCATTAACATCAGCCCCCTTGTCAAGGAGTTCGTTGACATTTTTTAGGTTTGGTCGGACTTTGCCGCTAATTGCATTAAACAAATCCACATTCAACTTGTTTTGCTCGACAGATGCGACAGGCACTGACGCTTGCTCATCAGTTCGTGTTCCCACAGATACTGGTACATCACCAACAATGTCTGCAGCTGGCACTACTACTGCTCTCGACCGATATTTCGTTCTCTCTGACCAGCTATCCAACTGCTGCGCTGTCGGCAATGCTGGTGCTGCTGGTACTGATGATTGTGCTACACCAGCTAGTGGTTGTGGTGGTAGAGGTATATTCTGCAATTGTGCAGGTACTTCTACAGGATTCAACCCGTTCCTAGCAGCGTTTAGTTTGCCTCTGAACGCATCATTTTGCCCTGAAACGGCAGGATTAAGCGGTGCTGGGCGCAATTTTCCAGGAACACCATTCTCTGGAGCTGGAGCTGCAGCGACAGCTGTTCCAGGCCGATATCTCGTTCTCTCTGACCAGCTATCCAACTGCTGCGCTGTTGGCAATGCTGGTGCTGCTGGTATTGATGATTTTGCTACACCAGCTAGTGGTTGTGGTGGTAGAGGTATATTCTGCAATTGTGCAGGTACTTCTACAGGATTCAACCCGTTCCTAGCAGCGTTTAGTTCGTCTCTGAATGCATCATTTTGCCCTGAAACGGCAGGGTTAAGCGGTGTTGAGCGCAGTCTTCCTTTGGCTACATTCAGTTGATCTTTGATTGTTGGAGAGCTTTGTTCTGTTACAGCATCAGCACAAACTCCAAATGGCGTAAATGATATCATTGTCATTACACAGGCGCTACATATCAGTTTTTTCATTTTCTTCTCCCTATATTATTATAAAAAAACACACTATAAGTA
>BNWE01000225.1 GCA_025998595.1 Alphaproteobacteria bacterium
GCTTTGCGGAATCTGATCATCGGATTAGCCTGTAAATTGAACACTTCTGTTCCGGATATGATGTTTAATGGTGCTCGGTTCCATAGGAGGGCTATAAAATTGGTCGCAGAGAATTAAAAGGCCCTGAGTTAGGGGTTAAAAACGATGAATTAAAAAGCTTTTCTATCGACTTATGTTGATATATATACTAATCTGTAAAGATGTAACCTTATTAGGATCCCGTATGTTTGTAAGTAGATTTTTGAGAAATGAGGCTCTGGCAAAACACAGATCGTTGTTTTTGTACCTAATTGCCATTGCGTTGGGCGGCATGTGCGGATATCTTGAGTTTGCCCAGCCGTTAGCGAATTTCATTTCAGATGTCTTTGTAAAGATGTTTAAGTCTCTGAGTCTGCCGATAATTGCGTTTTCGCTGATTGTTTCTCTATCTCAACAAAGCTCTGACCTTCAATTGAAGAAAATAGGAAGGAAAACGCTTTTTTATACGGTAACCACAACAATAATAGCATCATCGGTTGCAAGTATTTTATATCTGTTGATTTCACCTTCCAATATCACATCGATACCTTCAGTTGAGCGGGAAAGTATAGCGGCAAGCAAATACTCCGAATACGTCATGAACATAATTCCATCAAATATATTTTCTCCGTTTTTGGAACACAACGTCATGGGGGCACTGCTGATGGGAGTTGTCGTTGGCATCGCAATTAGATACATGCCGGATTCCAGCTCTCGCGTATTGATGAATAATTTCTTCAAAAATATTCATGAGATATTTCTAATCGTCGTTGGATGGATCATAAAAATACTTCCAATTGCGCTTTTTGGTTTTATAGCGACGGCCGTTATGCAGCTAAAAAGCGGAGTGAACATAAAAGGATTCGGCGGATACTTGAGTGTGGTCGTCCTGGCCAATGTAGTCCAGGGATTGGTTGTTTTGCCGATTTTTTTGTATTTCAACAAGATACGCCCATTTGTTTCCCTCAAATGCATGTTACCGGCATTGTCCGTTGCTTTTTTCTCCAAATCATCGGTGGGAACACTGCCAATTACAATGGAAACGGCAGAGAATAATCTAGGAGTATCACGGCGAATTAGCAGATTCGTACTTCCCCTCTGCACAGCAATTAATATGAATGGATGCGCAGCATTTATTCTTACGACGGTGATTTATGTCATGCAAAATCACGGAATTGATGTAAATCTAGTGACGATTCTTCAATGGATCCTAATTTCCACCATTGCCGCCATAGGTAATGCCGGAGTTCCAATGGGATGCTTCTTTCTGAGTCTTAGCTTGCTGGTTAGCATTGATGTTCCCATCGATTTGCTCTGGTTAATCCTGCCATTCTACGGCGTAATAGACATGATGGAAACTGCGTTGAATGTGTGGTCCGACTGCTGCGTAGCCAAGGTCGTAGATAAAAAATTCAGTGCTTACAGCACTGGCGCTATTCGATAAGCGCCAGTGGTGCAACCACTTCAGTGGCTCGTGGAATCCAGGATTTTTTATCAAGCAGCTACTTTCCGGATGCGACTATAGCATTAGAAGAGCAACTGCGAAAACAAGCATCAGCTAATGACTGTTGGCAAAACGCACTAACGCAAGCTGCAGTTTTTGGAGATACTCGCGCACTTTCGCCGTGTACTCCTGTGAATTTGCCCAATCCCTATGATCGTTAAAAGAAAAATGCAAGACTTCACACAACAGCGCATACTCTTCAGGAGTGAAACCAATAGATATTTTGGTCCCGCCTCATCATGACCCAATAAAAGTACCCAACTTTTGGGATCTTTCTGTAATTTTTTAGCAACAAATTCAAAAGGAGTCAAGCCATTTAAAGCTCTCAATCTCCACGGGCGTTTCATAAAATTTTTTAAATATTTTAGATATGAGAAGAGAGGGTTAAACAATTTTGCTAGAAAGAGGTAGAATTAATACGTTTTACTATCGGAGGCTAGAAGTGACAGCAAAAGAGAA
>BNWE01000226.1 GCA_025998595.1 Alphaproteobacteria bacterium
CCTCATTGTTAAAACTAACTCGAGATTAACTTCTTTGCGTGGCTTTTTCACTACTTTTTTTGCCCAAATCCGCAAAAACGCTCACTTTTTAGCCCGCTACTTGATGCACTTCAGTGTTGAATGGGCCTATTAATTCAACCTATAGGAAACATATTCCGTCTCATATGTATTGAACCTTTACAAGAATCAATTATTTTGCTTCACTCTTTAGAGTCGTGGTTCACCAAGCTCCTTGAGCGCTGCACGATATGCCTTTCTTTCAGGAGTATCATCATCAGTCCAATAATTACGCCAATGCTCACGCGCAGCATTAAATTTTTCAAAGAGCTCCTCAATCTTTTTGCTTCTGTCTGAATTGTCAAAATTCACAATATCTTTTAAACACCCAGGCGATGCGTAATCGCCGTTATAAAGTCTCAGTAAGTATAGCGCATACTCAGAACTGATGATTTTTGCTTCTGGATAGTCTCTTTTCAACTTATATGCCAGAGTCCCGCATAGATTTAGTTTTCTATAACTACTATAAGTATCGTCAACAGCTGCACACAAATCCTCAAAAGTCCCTGGCTCTCTTAAGTCTACATTCGTTATTTCAATTATCTCTGCCTCATGACCGTGACCATACTGCAACAGAGCTTTAGCACACTCTATGCTGATTTTTTCTTTTGGATGGCCTTTTCTTAACTTATCTAGCACAGGCTTACACAAACGATACCTATTATATTGGAGAGCTTCAAACAACTCCTTGAGATCCTCCGCTTTTCTTAAATCTACATTCGTTATGTCCAATACTTGTCCATATAGGCCGGAATCTTGGTATTGATGACCGTAGTCATCGAAGCTCGACAGCAGAACCTTAGCACGCTCTATATCGATTTTTTGATTGTCTTTTGTTAATCTATCGATCACACTACCAGGTAGATACTCATTAGCTCCCTTAAGAAATACCTTGAGGTCTTCCGCTTTTTTTAGATCATCTACATTCGTTATGTTAAGTACCCAAGTCGATCCCACGTCCTGATACTGTAACAGAACCTTAGCATACTCTACACTGATTTTTTGATGGTCTTTTTCTAGCTTACTTATCATATCCAGACATAACTTAGCTCTCTCCTTTTCGTCAGAAGTTTCAATAAGCAACACCTTAAGATTCTCCACTTTTTTTAGATCATCTACATTCGTTATTTCAAGTATCTTTTTCATATAGTGATAATCATTGATACGCTGTCGCAAAAACCTAGCACATTCTATGCTGATTTTTTGATGGTTTTTTGTTAACTCACCTACCACCATTTGACCTAGAATGCAATTCTTCCACCACCCCAACCACGAGGCCTCAAATAAATCTTTGAGATTCTCTAGGGAGCTAAAGTCTACATACTTTATTCCTTCTGCCTTACTTATTACCAAACGGTCGATCATTTTGCGATTGGCTACAGCAATAAATTCTCTAGCGTCCTTTGCTAATGGTACATTTTGAGCTTTTTGTGCTACATAAAGTCGATTTTTGAACACCTTCATAGCTTCGAAAAAACGACCTTCGTTTATCATTTGGAATGGTCTTCTTTGGTAAACGAGCTCCATCATGTCTTTTACAGGCAGAGTCACATAAGCGGTTCGAATACTTTTGAAAGCAGGACGCATCTTTATCGTTTTATAGTGCTCATCGCACATTCCCACTAGCGCTCTGATCTCCTGGGTTTTTTCCGGCATAAGCTTAATTAGCTTAACGAGTACATCACCCTCCATAGCGTTCAACGCTGCCGCTTCTAGCAAACAAAATGCAATAGCAATTTTTTTCATAACCTATCCTCTTTAAATAACTGACCAAAAGTCATCGACAACCCATTGCCGATGAAAAAACTCCCGATAAGTTTATATATTATATGACCACAAACAGAAAATAACTAGAGTTTTTTTCATAAAAAGTGATCGCGCCTATGGCTATTTCCTAGAGATTCAGCATTGTTGTAAGCGCTT
>BNWE01000227.1 GCA_025998595.1 Alphaproteobacteria bacterium
CTTCAGCAAGATAAAATGGTTCAGAAGAGTGTTTTCTAGGTTTTGTAAAACTTCGTCTTCATATATGTCCTTTTTATATATCGAAGGAGCTCTTATATGGTTACGATAATTTCGCTAACAGGACCTAATCAAAATCGTAAAAGTAATCCCCACAAAAGATCAAAAACAACTCAGAATAGCAAAATTCTTGATGCAATCAGAGGAATGCTAGCCCTGCTTTTGCAACACATTCGACGATTGAAGTCATACAATTCCTGAAATATCAGAGAAATATGCTCTATAAAAGTCGTGGGTCAAGTTTAGCCCCAGGCATCGTGGTGAAAGTGTGTCCCACACTGAGAAAGCTTGGCAATGTTCTGAGTGCAAGCATGGGACAAAAGGAGGTAATGCCTAACTCAGTGGCAAATCCCTTCGAACAGAGTTTGATATGGTTACGTGAGGAATCTGTGTTTGAACTGTCGTAATTTGCTAATGTGCGCAATGAGTTGATACACACATATTTGAGGCAAACAAGAAGCTAATAGTTTCGCTTGTTAGCTTGATGCTCTTAAGCCTCCGGCAGACAGCAGAGACCTAAGTCCAACGAGAAACGGAACTACGGAACGGAGTAACCGTTGTAGGCGCTCTCGAATTTGAGAAGAAATTCTTGAAAGCGGTGCGTCCTGCAAAGTGTCGAGAAGGTAGTGAACGTCACTTTCACTTAAAGCTCAGGAATGAGCATTATTTGTAAGCTGCTGTGATACAGCTGGAGGCAGCCCAGCCCAGAAAAGCCTAGCGAGCACCAGGTATCGAGTCCTTGGCTCAGAAGCGGCGACGCCATGATTAAGCGTAGGGCCGAGAGCACGAGAGCCGGAATGCGTAAGCGTGAAGTGATTGAGCCCCGAAATTGAGCTAGTGGCAGAAGCCGATTCTTTCGATTTGGAAGCAGGCAACATTCCGTACGACGATATCGCGAGATGTATGGAATTCTGCCGGGGTCTGAGAGCCTGGCGAGCGTGCATAGTATCGCAGTGGAACAGGAGAGATCTCACGTTCTCCTCGCAAGAGGTACTGATGGAGAATCCCTATAAAGGAGGATCCTGACGGAAGGAACGTGAGAAGTCCGGCGCTCTCGTAGTAGTTGAGAAACCTGGTAATGCGGGCGGAGCGAAGGGGAGCGGGTAGTATCGCGTTGTTAATGGAGTCGTTAATACAAATTATAGGTTGAATATGATTGATGAATACACTGATAACATAGGTAAATTTGTGCGAGAACATGGCGATCTGCGCATTCAGAATTTGAGTAGCAAGATCAACGCGGAAGTACTTCTGGAAATGCATCAAACGATAGATGGAAGGAAGGCGGTCGGCGTTGATGGAGTGGGCAAAGATGAATATGACAAGAATCTTATCGGAAACGTAGAGGATCTTGTAAGCAGATTGAAGCGGGATTCCTATAATCCGCAACCATCGAGGAGAGTACGTATACCGAAGCCTGGAAAATCAGGAAAGACAAGGCCTCTGGGCATATCATGCTACGAGGATAAGCTTGTTGAATCGGCTGTTGCAAAACTTCTGACGGCTGTTTATGAACCTAAATTCATGGAATTTTCCTACGGATTTAGGCCAGGAAGGAGCTGCCATAATGCTCTGGGAAAGCTCAAAGAAATTATAATGACCAAGAAGGTTGGCTATGTCGTCGAAGCAGACATAAAGTCGTTCTTCGATACGCTAGATCACGAATGGTTACTGAAATTTCTCGAGCACGACATAGCGGATAAAAAGTTGCTGCGACTGATTGGGAAATTCCTGAAGGCTGGAGTGATGGAGAATCACGGGCGTTTCATAAAATTTTAGAGATATGTTTAGTTAATGTTTGGGAGGCTTGTTCGACGAGCTTGCACGTCATAAAAATGCACAAAAAAGTAGCAAAAAACGATTGATTGCTACGTTTTTTA
>BNWE01000228.1 GCA_025998595.1 Alphaproteobacteria bacterium
CCCTTGTGTACCTTTCTCTATCATTCATCCTCTGAGTCTAAAACTTCTAATACGCTAAAGCAATTCACGCTAAAGCGTAAGGTTTATAACCGACCCGTGGAAAATAAAAATTACCGTTAATGCCATGTATCAAATGCTTGTGACAGGCAACTGAAACCATGCATTGTAGAACTCGCTGGCCGAAAGAAAGGAGTGTCTCCACTCAGTTTTCTACACCAACCCGCGATCTCCTTGTCCCGATGCTGCAATACGCGATGCTTCTCAACCTTGGAGAGCCAACATGGTCACATGCTCCTCAGATGCGCGTAGACGACTCGTCCATGGCGCCTTCATAGTCTTTCTTATAACGCTTGATATATTCATACAACGATAGGTAACACCATTTCTTGATATACTTATCATGGATACTCTGTATACTCATCCCCATATTGTACAACTCCATAATACGATCCCTATCTTCATCATACATGGATTTTTGCTTTATACCATTTGGGCGGCCTAGATTTTTGCCTTCCATCTTACGAGTCTTTAGTGCAGACTTTATGCGCTCCGATATGAAAGTTCTTTCCATCTCAGCCATCATTGAAAGTATCGTTATGAATTGCTGTAGCCATCACACCTGCCATAGGATCCTTAGATAGCGGATCGATGGTCAATGAAGGCTTGACAAATACTAAATTCGCTTTCTTTTCCTTAACGATCGAGTCTACAGTTCACAACGTCTCCTTGGTCGATCTTCCTAGACGAGATAACTCGTATGTAATCACGCTGTCTCCAGGCTTTAGCTTTTCGATTAACTCATCTATACGCCTTTCTTTTGTAGATTTTCGAGAGGACATTCCTATGTCAAACCATTCATCTATTACCGCGTGGAATTTTTCCTCACGGCAGTCTTTTATTTCCTGTTTATGGCTGTCCATTGATTGATTTTGCGCGCTTACACGAACATAACCGTATATCATGACTTTCCTCCATTTTTTACTTACTATACTTAATACATAATGGTACAATGTACTATAGACAAGTATTTTTTGCGTTTTTTGTAAATATTTTTTGCTGTAACTCTATAAAAGATCAGTGGCGTTGTAGTATGTGCATTATGAAAGTGGGGGATGGTATCAATCGCAACACCGTCAAGCTTATCCGCATTTCAATGGCTTCTACGGAGCGCCTCCATGCAGCGGAAGTTCGTGTGGAGAGTTGGCGCAATGTCCGAAGCTGCAAATGCTGAATTTCCAGCTGGTGAGTGGGAGACTACTTAAGATGGTTACAGTGCCTTTGACAGTTTAAGGGAGAAAAAAACTAAAGCTGCACAATAAATCTAATG
This sequence comes from Alphaproteobacteria bacterium, assembly GCA_025998595.1. Next base: position 1,328 of record BNWE01000228.1, read on the forward strand.
TTTGCTGATAATTCAGTATGTTGCACCTAGCAACAAGTTGGCTTATTGACATTTTGGCACAGCGACAAGGGGAATCAATAAAAACTTAAGTAAAATTTTAGATAATTTTTAAAAGCGCCCCACCAAAAAATATAACGTAAGAAGTACACTGAGCATTAGAAAATAAATCCATAACTACAGCTCACATTTTTAAGCGCGGATAACCCCAATAATCACATGCAATAATCTAAAAACGTGGGACAGGGGTGGGACAAAATCCAAAAATATCACTTTCTCTTAGTTGGTTGTACTCTCATTTTTCCCTCAAATATCAATGGTGCCGGACGTCGGAATCGAACCAACGACCTACTGATTACAAATCAGTTGCTCTACCAGCTGAGCTAGTCCGGCACTGCATGCATACGCCAGTAATATACCAGAAAAAAATGCTAACTGAAACTAAATTTTACGTGTAAAGGTTCAAACACCAGGGCCTTTTAATTCTCTGCGACCAATTTTATAGCCCTCCTATGGAACCGAGCACCATTAAACATCATATCCGGAACAGAAGTGTTCAATTTACAGGCTAATCCGATGATCAGATTCCGCAAA
>BNWE01000229.1 GCA_025998595.1 Alphaproteobacteria bacterium
TTTGATGGATTTTCAAACAGTTAAGGAGGCTAAGGAGGAAATCGGGAAATTTATAGATTTTTATAATTTTAAAAGATTACATCAAAATTTGGATTACAAAACCCCAAATGATGTGTATAATAGTGGTTGTAGAGTCGGTGGCTTTGTTTATGCAGAACTTACTGAACTCGGAGCTCTAAAACTCCCGCCAGTGGTCTAAAAAATGGGGAGCATATTAGTTGTCTGTGGGATAATCCTGCAGACGCAGCACGGTTCCCCATATGACGAGAGGCTCTTTAGACCTTATTCAGAGACGGGCTACCGTGCTGCGTCTGCCGAATAACTCCACAGACAACCAATGAGAATATTCTAGACTTTTTTGATGGTTTTGAGCATTCTCATAACTTATAATGTGTTTGAACCTTTACAGGAGGCATGTTCTGGAGAACCATATCCAGAGCCATTTTGCGCCACTGACATTCATTCCAAGCATAATGATTTTGCGCAAATTGACTAGGCAAGGAAAGGGCTTTTTCGAAAGAGCGTCAAATATAATTAAAAAATTTTTACAAAAAACTTGACTTTTGTATCAATATTGCGCTATTATTATAAATGTGTTTTTTGAAATGGAGTTTTGCAGATGAATTACAAAAACATAATCGCTTTTATTTTATTGTTTTTTATACAGTCAGTTGATGCGGCAGATATGCGGCCGTCTTGGCTTGAAGCTGTGAACAGAGAAGCGTTTGGCAGTGATATTAATAGCTATCACAAAAAAGTTGCAAAATCTTATAGAGACCACAATAAAGTAAGAATAATCATTGTTGGCTCAGGAAGAGGGTATTGGAAAAAAAACGATGGGGTTAATAATTATGCTGCGTTTGCCTATGAAACTCCAAACAATTATCTCTTGGTTGACCATGATAACAAAATGCTGTCGGACATAAAAGCCTATATTATTGGTATGATGCCAGCTGTTTTTGGCGCGAACCAATACAATCATATCATATTCGAGCATGTTCCTACCGCATGCTCGCCTCAAGCAATAAGAGGAGCTTTTGCACTTTTAAGAAAAAACGGAAAGATTATTACTCCGGGAATACCTTTTCTTGAGTCCAAAAACAACCCCAGGTTTCGCTATGTCAAAGAAAATTGCTATGGGCAATTTAATATTGGTGGAGGTACATGTTTTTTTCTAAGGAGAGACAGGGGCATGCCTGTAGTTTTCGTGGACGATACGGTATATGATGCTTGTGCAGGCAACGAGTTAGAGTTTTTTAAGGGATGTGTGCAAGATTTCCTGAAATTTTTCTGTCTGGATTCTGAAAAGGCAAAAATAGAATTCACGATAGATGGTGTCGAGCCAGGCACAGATATGTGGCCAAAACGATATATCGATATTTGTTCCCCTGATGAAGCAGAACCTAAGGGACTAAAAATGGTCATAACGAAGCTTAAATAAAATAATGATTGGAGGGCTTCCTCTATGACTTTGGAGGCATGTTCTGCAGAACCATATCCGGAGTCATTGCCGACACACACCCGGATGGACAAATTTCTTCCTGTTTGTGCTATTGACGTTCATTCAAAGCCTGATGATTTTGCATATGATACGCGATCATCTTGGCTTAAAGTAGATGCAGGTTAATGTAAAGGTTCAAACAGATACAGGGCTTTTTCCTAGAGACCTAAAGATGCCCGATAACTTTCAAAGAACATCCTGAAATTCGTGGAATTGCAATATAAGGCTTTTCGGATATTTTCTTCTTTATTGATCCTCATAATACCAGTTCTCATTGTAAAACATCCAAATAATTATTTTTGCATAATTGAGCAATTACTGAATCCTGCAAAGAATCTATGAAGGCTTGCAGAGCCTCTTCTATTTCCTCTAAAGTCTCGAACAGTCTGTTATGCAGGATATTTTTCTTAATAAC
>BNWE01000230.1 GCA_025998595.1 Alphaproteobacteria bacterium
CCGACAAAGTTCGCATATCCGGCGCAAACACCAGAAATCCGTTGGACGGTTTTGCGACAGCTCCGTATTGTCCAGCCAATCGTGTCAGTAAATTCAAGCTGCTTTCGCCAAATTGCTCGATATTATCGAGTTTAATATTGGCGAATTCCTGCGCGACAGCTGGTTTGAGTCCTTGAGATGTCGCGATTTTCTCGACTAATTCCCCAATGGTTCCTCCAAAAGAATCTGATATTTGAGACCTCAGCGAGTTGTTAATTGCATGTGCTCGAATATGCATGACTTGTCGTGGGCCTTCGACGGTAACTTCTTTCAGGAAATAATCGCCAATTTTTATGATTCCAGTTTCTTTGTATCCCAGCGAAACCTCTATTTTTGCTCCAGATTGAGGCAATGCAATAGCATCGTCGAAGTCGTCAAGGACAATTTCGCATGAATCGCTTTTAAATCCAGCTTCGTCATTTGTCGAAATCGAAATCAAGCGTTTTTTGATAATTTCTGTCGAGTCGGATCCATTGATTTTTACCTCAAAATCAGGTGTTTTTAATCCCATAATCGCACCTCTCGATTAATTTGTTGCTTTTCCAGTACCGGAAGCTTGATCTGTACACCTCTTGGTAGAACGTAATCGAATTTCACCAAATGCGGATTGGCCTGCAACACTTGATGCACAGCGTCTGATGTGCCGTAATATTTCCAGCAGATATGATCGAGAACGTCGTTGTCTTTTGTGACATAGACTACCATTTAATCAACCTCTCCAGTAAATTGCTGGCCACGCTCAAAAATCCGGATAAAGTTTCAGTGCTTTCTTCTGATGTTCGCTCTAAACTCAAAGAAAATTCGATCTTGCGCGGTGTGCCGTCCGGCTTGAAATGGCTTTGAGTTTCGCTGATATTTGAGATGACAAACGTACCTAGAACATCGCCTGCATCAGTGATCAAAACATGCGGATGATTCGCCAGTGCAGACGTTCGCAGATTGTCTATGGTTTTGTAATTTCCTGTGAAATCAGGATAAAACACGCCATCGATGTCGATTTTGTCACCACTGATACCCAGTCGTTGAAAATATGGCAGATCTCCAATGCGATCAATTTTTGCGTTATTGTAGTCCGTCGATCGCTTGAAGCCCTGATTTGCAGCGGTTCGAATGGAAAATTTGAAATCGCCTAAAATCATTATGGCACCTCGCCGATTGGGTCATACAAAAACGCCCCAGAAAATTCCTTCATTTTTTCCGAAACCGAATTTGCAATTGACGTTGGATTTTGATCAGGAGTTGCATTGACTGTAATATTAAAACTATTGTTTTGGCTCTTGCTGACATTCGTCTTTGAAATTTGAGGTAATTTCAGTGGTTCAACTTTTTGTTTTTCATCAGATGAGCTGAACAGACTGCCGATCCATGATTTTTTTGACTCAGGCATAGTGCTATCCTTTGCCTTTTGAGTTGCTTCTTTAGCATCAGGTGATTTTTTCTCGTCAGATGAGCCAAACAAACTTCCAATTCCGGATTTTATGGCTGCAAGCGGAGACAAGATTTTATCGAAAATTCCCGTTGCAAAATTTGAAAATTTTTCCCAGATCGGCTTGATACTATCCCAGATTGTGGTGAAAAATTCCTTCACTTTTTCCCAATTCGCGATGATGAGCGTCGCGCCTACTGCAAGCGCTGTTATTGCGGCTCCAATTGGATTTGCTGCCACAACCGCAGTTAGAGCTCGAAACGCAGTGGTTACGGTCGGTAAAACAGTTCCAGCACACGGGCGTTTCATAAAATTTTAGAGATATGTTTAGTTAATGTTTGGGAGGCTTGTTCGACGAGCTTGCACGTCATAAAAATGCACAAAAAAGTAGCAAAAAACGATTGATTGCTACGTTTTTTAC
>BNWE01000231.1 GCA_025998595.1 Alphaproteobacteria bacterium
TTGAGCAAGTACGCAAGGAAAAAGAGGAGGCCGTTGCTGTTTTGACAAGAGAAAAGGAGGAGCTTGAGCAAGTACGCAAGGAAAAAGAGGAGGCCATTACCGCTTTGGAGGAGAAGCTTGAGCAAGTGGGCAAAGAGCAAGGGTCTGAAGACGTTTATGACTTCAGTAGTGGGAAGAAGAATAATAAGAGTAATAAGAAGAAATGAGTTTTTATAGTGTCCCCAAGGGGTGGGTTATCTCGTTCTTGGGGACTGTAATGATGGTTGGTTTTTAGTTGGAATTAGTGTGATGAAGAAGAGAGTTTTGGTGCCTGCGTTGTTGGTCTGTTTTAGTGGTGTTGTTGTGTCTGCTATGTTCAATGTTTCAGATTGGGGAGAGCGTTTGCCTGAAAAGAGCGTCGAGCATTTAGAAGAGCTTAATGGTTTGCCGAAAAAGAAGTTGACGAGAGGAACTATGCTGAATCTTTGGAAAGTTGAGAATGAGTATAAAGTTGAGAATGGGTATTCTGATTATCATCTTGGTGTTTTCCGTGAGGCTCTGGTTGATCTTATCGGAGAGAGTCGGGAAAAATACAAAGACCTTCTCGAAGAGTATGGTGACAGTGTCGATTCTCTTCTCGATGATGTTTGGCCTGTTGTATCTCTCTCTTCATTGACTTCACCTAGTAGCGACTCGAGCTCTAGTTCATCTAGTACATCGTCATCAAGTAGTAGTCAGCCTTCATCTTTGTCTAAATCTAAAAAGGTTACTTTTATTACAGGTCCCACGAGTTCTCTGAATGCATCTACTTCTTCAGATTCGGGTGATAAAGGCAGGGAAACGCCTCCTCCGGCTTTATCTCCATCGGGTTTTTATGATCCTGCAGCTGTTGGGCGTGACGTAGCTGTTGCTTTGACTCAGCTTTCGTCGAATGCAGATAGTGTGAGCGAGAGTGAGAAATCGAAAACACCTCCTCCATCGGAGGCACAGCGAAATGTGTCGTTAGATGATGATTTAGAGAGTCTTCGTAAGCTATTCAGTACGCCAATGGCTATTATAAAAACCCGTAAAGGTGGTCTCGTTTCTATACATGAACATATTGAGAATAAATTATTATTTGGAGGTATAAGTCCATTTCTTACACCAAGAGTTATTGCTGAGGATGTAGATCATTTGTGTAAGCCTAAGTCTGCTGGCAGTTCTAGTACTACTGCTAGCGTGTTTTCTGCTTACAGCACTTTCGAAGACCGCGGTAAAGCTGATGAGTATACAGCTGCGCTTGACAGAGTAAAAAACTCAAAGTATTGTGTAAAGAAATATAAAACAATTTGCATGTTTTTGCATGAGCTATTTGGTGATTTGATTGTTGATCCATCCACACAACAGCCTATGTTAGTGGATGCTTACACAGCAAAGTCCATGGAAATTGATGAGATTGAGGATACGGATAATTTGATTGTTGATCCATCCACACAACAGCGTATGTTAGCGGATGCTTACACAGCAAAGTCCATGGAAATTGATGAGATTGAGGATACGGATAAAAAGAATGATAAGAAGAAGGATAAAAAGGATAGTTCCTGCGTAATACTCTAGCTACGTCTCCTTGTAAAGGTTCAATCCTCGAACTTCTCGAAGCTGCATGGCAATGTCAACAGAAAAAGAAGTACTTATACGTGTGAAAGATTCGATGGAGCGGTTGCTTACAGGGCCTTTTAATTCTCTGCGACCAATTTTATAGCCCTCCTATGGAACCGAGCACCATTAAACATCATATCCGGAACAGAAGTGTTCAATTTACAGGCTAATCCGATGATCAGATTCCGCAAAGCAGCCATAATTTGCGGAGAATCCCCCTTCCGAATTGTACATCGATCCTCGTCA
>BNWE01000232.1 GCA_025998595.1 Alphaproteobacteria bacterium
GAATGCTTTCTATGTGCTCGCAGTCACCGTATGGAGTATAGGCTTTTATTTCAATTGGTATACTGCTGGTACAACTGATAAAATGACTCAGAAATATTCCTATTTTTTCGACGTCTGTTTTTGTTAGATCGCTTAGCGAGAGCTGTTTACCGTTAACCATTTCATAGGCGATGGTTTTTTTCCCTTTGTAACGGAAGATATACTCGGAATCCTTGAATTTTATTGGATGAGGGACGTTAAATGCCGAAAGTAAATTCAGAGCTTCAATTTCAAAAAAACAATTGCCAGTTTCCAACTTCGGCAAATCATCATAGAATCTCACGAAAACCTTGCGTTCTGGCATTTCGATAAACATATTTTTTTCGGTACTTCCTGCATTCGGAGTACTTACTTTGCACTTGGAATATGAAATATTTTCATACGGAAGGCTCTTTATGATATCCATACAACCGTCAGCGAACATTAAACAATCCTCCATTTAAGAACAAATTCACGATACGTGATATCGTATATGTAAAACAATCACTGTAAAAATTCAATGGTGGTTGCACCACTGGCGCCTACTTTCTTGAAAATTCAGCCTTAGCTGGCGGCAGTTCAGCTCAGACGCTGGGTAGAGAAAACATGAGCAAAAGATCTATTGAAAATGATTCTTGTTCATTGTAGGTTAATGCTTAATGGTGACATAGGCAAGGTAATGACAGAGAAAATAAAAATTGGCGGTAAACAAGTGGTTAACGGAACCATACCTATTTCAGGCGCCAAGAACGCCGCGCTTCCGTTATTAGCAGCTTCATTGTTAACATCCGAAAAAGTTCGCTTAAGTAATGTTCCGCCGCTGGTGGACGTAGATACAATGCTGTCGTTGCTGGGCGAAATAGGTGTTCAATCTTCTATTTTGAGCGATTCGCCGTATGCATCAATCGTTGAATTACAGGCTGATTCCAACGTTGTAACTACCATAGAACTATTTCCTATGTTTAGAAATGGAATACCTAAGTCGGATTGCAGAAGCCTATCCAGCGCTTCCACAAAGTCGGAAATGTAGCACCATGCCCTCTTCTGCGAACCATCACCATGCACAACGATATTTTCTCCTCGTAGAGCTTTGTCGATGAAGCTTGTGATGGCGTTTATGCCGTATCTAAATGTGCCATAAACATTGAACGGACGTACGGAAGTGGTTTTTATGCCGATTTTTCGCGAATAGGCCAATGTGTAGGCTTCTCCAGCAAGCTTACTAATAGCATAGCAACCACGAATGTGCTTTAGGGACATTTGCAACACATTGTCGGATTCCGAAAAACTATCGGCGCTGCTTCCATAGATCTCGCTACTGCTAAAATGCACAAATCTTTTTAGATTTTTTTGCCTTTCCAGAAGCTTCAGTACGTTGGCAGTGCCAATGATGTTCACATCCAATGTTTCGACTGGATTATCAATAACATTCTTGACTCCCAGGACTCCTGCTGCATGTATTATGTAGTCGAAATCATCGAAGTTCAACGACGAGAAATCATTGGCACAGATGTCGGCACACACACTTTTGCAATTCTTATGCGACAAACAACTCTGCAGCAACTCATTGCGATCGTTAAAGTAACGATCGACAAGAGTTACGTGATTTCCTTCGTCCAACAGTCGGCGACAAACGTGAGATCCAATGAATCCACTGCCGCCGGTTATTAATATTTTTTTACTGTTCATGATACCTCCATACTTCTTAATACAATATTTATTTGTTCAACTATGTTTTTATCTTCAATCAAATTTTTATATCTGATGTAATATGGATTTTTTTTATGATTCTCTTAATTTCAATGATTTAGCACATA
>BNWE01000233.1 GCA_025998595.1 Alphaproteobacteria bacterium
GAATATTACTCCGATTAATATTAAAAAAATTCCAATCGCCCTAGACGCCGAGATTGTTTCCGAAAGAAATAGCCAACCGCTAAATGCTGTTATCACAAACCCCAAGCTGGTGATGGGATACAAAAAACTCAAATCATATTGCGATAAAAGATATAACCACAAAAAAAGCGCCAATACAAATAGCGAAACTCCGCCAATAATGTAAATATTTGTGGCAGTGGAAATAAACAGCGGTATCAGTGGCTGCTTAAGATTCAGCAATCCTACGCCTTTTTTTAGAATTACCTGCGCCAATGAGTTCACTACCACCTGCATGAATATTAGAAAAAAATGTAAATATTTCATTTATTACTCATATCGGTGTTTGCAGTATGTGCCTTATCATTTTCGGATCCAACGTCACGTTGGGTGGTTGCATACGTTTCGGAAGTCGGCGAAGCATTACTGGATCCAACGTCACGTTGGTCACGTTGGTTGCTTATCACTGTAAAATTCTTATCGGAATCCAATATGTTGTGCATGCCAATTTTGGACGCAACAAACGCTTCTCGATACTTTTCCTTAGATATCAGCAGAAAGATCCTCTTATCTGTGGTTTTCCAGAAGTCCCAGAATTCCTTGTCCTGCCAAATCACATGTTTTTCCTTTTCTGCATTTGATCCAAATTCCAACTCCCCGACAAAGTTTACTATGTTAATGGTGGAATTTAAATATACGGGAAAATCCTGATAGTATCGATCGTAGCAAAATACCAGATCATCTTTGTTTTTGTTTAAGCGAATGATGTCAGCCATATTCTTGGTAGAAGGCTTTTTGACGTCCTGATAGTAGGTAGATGCCTTGTTTATGACCCACATCATATTTGCTCCGAGAAACAGGAATAGCAGCAGAGCGTTGAATCTGTACCCAATTGGATCTGTGCGTGCCGCACAGGCGTTATCTAATAAACACTCGTCCTGCAATGACCGCCAGTGGTGCGACCAGTCCGGATATGTTGCCACCAATGAGAAAATCGCGCTTGCCAATAGGGCAATTGCAGAAGGAAGAAATATGTGGACAATAATTGGACTACCCTCATCAGAAGATGTAAACATTTCGAAGACTAGAAATCCAACGACGGAACACAAAGTAACTGCTATTCCAAGCAAAAGTATTGCGTTAATTAAAAAACGCCAATATTGCGGCCAGTTCGGATATGCCGCTGCCAATAGCACAAATGCAGCAGCAATGAATATGCCTCCAAATACATAGATAAGAGTTTGCGCATCCGGATCTTGTAGCACGTCTGATATTTGCGATTTCGCAACGAAATAGGCGGCAATTGCTATTGCAAACAAAAATATATTGATTAACGCTCCATTCCTGAAATCGCGATTTTCGGACTTGATTGACTTCACGATATTGATTCCAGTAACTAGCGCCAACGGCTGCATTATTGGCAGAATATATGGAATTAACTTAGAGCTGGAAAACGAGAAGAATCCGAGAATGCCGAATATCCAGCATAGGAAAAACATACTTTCCGAAGACATCTGCTTTTTTCGAAATGTGTTTTTTAGCGCCACCAGAGAAAATCCCGTCCACGGAAGGAATCCCACCAGCAAAATCGGCAAGAAAAACCATAACGGCTGATATCTTGCGTGAATTGTCGTTGTGTATCTCAGAAAATGTTCAACTACGAAATAAAAATGAAAGAAATCGCTGTTTCGGCTTATTACCCAGATGTGCCACGGCAGGAACACCACCAGAAACGCGATTATTCCCGGGACATATAACATTTCGGGAATTTTCTTCCAATTTTTGGTAAACATAACCCACAGAAACGCGACAAATC
>BNWE01000234.1 GCA_025998595.1 Alphaproteobacteria bacterium
TGATAGTCATTGCATCAGCTCTTTGGAACTTGCATCTAGCCTGTTCAAAATAATAGACAAACTGGAAGCCTACCTCACTCTTTAACATAATCTTTAAATTAGCTCCTATTCGTGAACATGGTTATTGATTTGCTTATTTTCATTTGTCTATTCTCCGTTAAAATCTAAAAATATAGCATGTAAAAGCTCCACACTAAAGTCAAGCAAAAAACGCACTTTTTATACATTAGCGCTTTTGTTTAGGCGGTCGTTTATGGGTATCCCCATTCCAGTGTTGGGGATTGGCATTACGCATATGCGCGCTGCGTTAGTTTTGTCCATTTTGTAAATCATGGCAAACAAATTACCGGCCGCTTCGCCGAGATCTCCGTTTTTGCTCAAATTGAGAACGTGTGAACATTCGTTGGGAAATGGAGTTCCGAAGGCCAGAAGTGCATCTGATTTTTCGGCAGAAGTGCAATTCAGTACAATTTCTTTGCTTGTAGTGTAATGTTTTAGTTGTGCCGATGGTGTTTCATGGCGATTTTTATCAAAATGCAATCCACATTTTTCTGAGATTTCGTCCTCCGCAACGGCTCCAAGCCTGAGAATCCTTGGTTTATCTCCGCTAAGATCCACTATCGTCGATTCAATTCCAATTGGACATTGTCCACCATCCACCACCACCAACGTGACGGTAGTTGCACCACAGGCATTTTCTGCTTCGCTACCTTCTGAAACGTATGCGAGTTTTTTCTTCGATATTGGAGCCGCTTCGTCAAAAGTAGATGCCTGTGCGGCACGCACCGTCACGTTGGTTGCAGATGTGGGGCTAATTTTTCCCGATTGATTGGCGCTTGGAGCTGCAAGAGGAAACGGCAGACGTGCCAATAATTCCTGTGCTATCGGATGCGCCGGAATTCGTATGCCAATGGTCTCAAGTCCTGCGGAACACAGCCACGATAGTCTCGAATTTGGTCTACGTTTTAGCAATAGTGTAATTGGACCTGGCAGAAAATGTTTGGATATAAGTAGCGCTTCTTCGGTGATGACAACATCTTCTGCCGCTTGTTCCAGAGATCCATAGCATACGCTCAGCGGATTAAATTCCGGCCGATTTTTATATGCAAATATTTTCGTGACGGAGGCATCGTCGTAGGCGTTTCCTCCCAATCCATATACTGTTTCCGTTGGAAATACCACTAGATTGCTATGCGTAAGCCCATCTGCTGCAAGATCTAGGTTTTGGGTCGTTGGCTGTACTATGTTGTATTCACTCATTGTTTGTTATCCATACATGTCACATAGGCATTATTAATAAACGCCTACGATGCAACACTTATATTTTATCTTCTTTATCTCCAAGGCTTAACGATTCCAAACTGTTATCGCCTAGAAAAAACGGAAAAATAGGAAGAGTATCATCTGTGGGTAATAGAGACATATCAAGATCTCCAAGGCTTAACGATTCCAATGTAGGTAGTGGAGTAAAAACCGGTAGAGACGGAAACCGAACGATCTTAGCAGTGTTTACAGGCTCATTATTTCGCCAATCTCCACTATAGAAGTCTTTATTGGCGTATAGCATAATTCCTTCTCCTTCTTTTTTTCCCTTCACCCAATGTCCGTCATAGAAGTCTTTATTGGCGTATAGCATTCCTTCTCCTTCTTTTTCTCCCTTCACCCAATGTCCATCATAGACGTCTTTATTGGCGTATAGCATAATTCCTTTTCCTTCTCTTTTTCCATTCAGCCAATCTCCTTCATAGACATTTCCATTGGCGTGTGTCATTTTTCCTTTTCCATTTGGAAGGCCATTTGCTATATGTCCTTCATAGACGCCTCCGCTGAC
>BNWE01000235.1 GCA_025998595.1 Alphaproteobacteria bacterium
AAACTTCGGTTTATTCCGGAGATTATCCGGGACATTTTCCAGTTCCTTCTTTCCTTCACCCATTCTCCAAGTTTCTTCAGCTTCTCTCGGGTTTTCTTGCGGCTCGTTTTCAGACCGACCTTAAATCGTCCAGTTTGATAACTTTGGCCACAATAAAACGTAAATCCGAGAAAATCAAAAGTTTCCGGTTTCCCAAGCCCTCGTTTCTTGCGACTTGCGGAAGCAAATCTCCCGAACTCCAGAATACGAGTTTTCTCTTCTGCCACCGAAAGCCCAAATTTCCCAAGCCGTTTTGGAAGAACTTCGTAGAACTTCCTCGCGTCCTCTTCGTATTGAAACATGCAAACCCAGTCGTCAGCGTACCTCACAAGATACGACTCCCCTCGGCAATGCTTCTTTACGACTTTCTCGAACCACAGATCCAGTACATAATGGAGGTAGACGTTTGCTAACACGGGAGATATTACACTCCCCTGAGGGCTTCCTTCTTCCTTTTCTATGTATTTTCCATTTTCCATGATGCCTGCATTCAGAAATTTCCGAATTAGCCGGATGTGTTTCTTATCCGCGATATCATGTTCGAGGAATTTTGTCAGTATCTCGTGATCCAAAGTGTCGAAAAATGCTCGAATGTCAGCTTCAACCACGTAACTTACTTTCTTGCTCATTATCAGTTCATTAACTCGCTGGATCGCCTGATGGCAATTCCTTCCGGGTCTGAATCCATATGAGCAGTCCAGAAATTTCGTCTCGTAGATCGCTGATAACAGTGTCGCCACCGTCTTCTCCACAATCTTGTCCTCAAAGCACGATATCCCCAATGGGCGTTTCTTGCTGCTGCAGGCTTTGTCGATCATGACTCGCCGACTCGGATTCGGATTGTAGCTGTCAGTCCTCAACTTCTCGGATAATTTGGATATGTTTGCGTCAAGATCTTTCACATATGCTTCCTTCGTAACTCCATCTACTCCTGCCGCCTTCTTGCCATCTAATTCTCGACAGGATTCCAGCAGTGTCACTTTGTTAATCTGTCCGCTTACGTTCAGCACCTTGCCGAAACGCCTCGCTTTTCCGCCTATGTCATTAGCTATTGCTTTCAATATTTTCAGCATAATGTCTGTATCAACCTCAATTTCTAATACTCGTTAATATCCACAGCCCTTCGCTCCATCTGCTTTCACAGACTTCATCGCTAATATGGCCGTGTCTGACTTCTCACAATCCGTCGACTTTCCTACACTTTCACGCTTAAGATCGTCTTACCGCTTTCGCAGAGATCGCAAGATCTCAACAGTTCCTTTGGACTACTATGTGTTCTCGCTGCGCCCTTTGCCCCCGGGAAGCTCATGACTTCTCACCTTGTCGAGGCCATGATTGCTGCCTGCGCCCCAAGTTATGGGTTCGGCTCTTCCGTTTTAGGCATTTTCGGGAGTTCCTGCTTCAGATTTCCTTACGGCTCTAACACTCGTTTGCCTACGCTTAGTACTGGCGTCACCGCTTCATACCCAAGGCTAACTACAGGCTGTTGGTTAGACTTTGCCTGGCCGGTCTGTCTCCGACTGTATTCCAAAAGCTTCAAACTTCAGAATTCCTTCTTTCATTTGGAGTCCATGATCTGATTCCTCCTACCACTTTCTCTCTGTTCGCACTCACCGCTTGCCACATTCTTACTTCCCCATCACACATCACGGGCGTTTCATAAAATTTTTTAAATATTTTAGATATGAGAAGAGAGGGTTAAACAATTTTGCTAGAAAGAGGTAGAATTAATACGTTTTACTATCGGAGGCTAGAAGTGACAGCAAAAGAGA
>BNWE01000236.1 GCA_025998595.1 Alphaproteobacteria bacterium
CAAAAACTGATTCTTGAGGAATTTGCACCACGTTTTGCACATTTTTCAGAGTGCCTTTACGTAGGTGATACGACAGTTAAGGATTTATATAAAGATGTGAATAAATTGGAAGCTCTTGGATTTAGAATTACCATTCACGATAAAATGCCAGATGTAGTTCTTTATCGAGCAGACAAGAATTGGCTTTACTTTATTGAAGCAGTTACAAGCGTTGGCCCAGTAAGTGCAAAGCGTGTCATTGAGATTGAAGAGATGACTAAAAACGCAAGGGTAGGAAAGATTTTTGTGACAGCATTTTTGGATTTTAAGACGTTCAAGTCATTTTCTGATTCCATAGCGTGGGAGACGGAGGTTTGGATTGCCGACAGACCAGATCATATGATTCATCTTAATGGAGATAAGTTTTTGGGGCCGCACTAAGACATCTGCACTTTTGGAGAGAAAAATATGAGCTATTCAGTCTTGAAGCATGGCGAAACTATTTCGCGCGATGTTAAGCGCAGTTAAAATGCGATTTGAAGCTGTGACGCGCGCGGTGAACAGAGAATTTTGGAATATCCAGAGCGAAACTCAGCATAGCTTTTTAGTTGGCTCATATGGGCGAGGAACAGCTATTGATGTCAGCGACATTGATATGTTAGTTGAGTTGCCTAAAAGCGAATATGACAAATATGATGTCACTAATGGCAATGGGCAATCACGCTTATTGCAAGCGGTTCGTGATGCTGTTTTAACTACCTACCCTCGGAGTGACGTAAGAGCAGATGGACAAGTAGTTAAAATAGCTTTTAACGACGAGCTTCGTTTTGAAATTCTTGTTGATGAAAGCGGCATAGAAGAATGTTTGATTAGGGAGATGGCCAGAGCGCCTCGTAATGAGCGCATATACGGTGAGACTTCATGCAAGAGATTTGCGAGAGAAAATATTATTGCCGGCTGGAACTGCGGAAAAGTACTAGCGCCGATGGGGTTCAAATGCAACTGTGACGCGATATTAGTGGAAACTTGGGCGGAGAAATGTTTTGCGCCCGTGCTCAAACCTGGACAAGTGGTTATTCTAGATAATGCAAAATTCCATAACAAAGAAAAACTGAGGAAAATCATAGAGAAGGCTGGATGCAGAGTGATTTTCTTGCCTCCATATTCGCCAGATTTGAATCCAATAGAACATTTTTGGGATTGGCTAAAAAATAAAATCAGAGATATCATCCATCAGTTTGAAACCTGGGAGGATGCCATGATGGCCGCAGTAAATGCTAAGTGAAGGCGGTATAGCTGAAAAAGCAGGAGCGATTCTGATAACTCAGGTAAAAAATAACCAACCAAGTCTGCTGAAACAAATAGAGCACGGCTGTCAAACATACAAACCCATGGTTGTGATCCTTGATGAGGTTGATAAGAAAAACGGGCGTATCATGCAATGGAAATACGAAATTTTCGAAGCGTCGCCCATGCTAAACAAGTGGCTGGATGAATGGCTTTTTATCAAAAAAAACATAAAAGTCACAAGATTTAGATACGAACTTGGCATTGACGAAAAACCTTCTATAACAACTAGTTACTATATTTCCAACGGTGAACTCGCTCCGGAAGAATTTAAAACGCTAACTCCGCCAAAACTTATCCCCTTTTTTTGATTTTCGTCATTTAACTTACGAAAAAATTTGATATCATAGTCACGGGCGTTTCATAAAATTTTTTAAATATTTTAGATATGAGAAGAGAGGGTTAAACAATTTTGCTAGAAAGAGGTAGAATTAATACGTTTTACTATCGGAGGCTAGAAGTGACAGCAAAAGAGAA
>BNWE01000237.1 GCA_025998595.1 Alphaproteobacteria bacterium
GAATCATGTCTATGATCACGCAAAAAGAATGGGCGCATCGCCAGGGATTTTCTAAACAATATGCGAATACATTAATAAAGACAGGTCAAATTCCGTTAGTTGATGGTCTTGTTGATGAAGAACAAGCCAACGCCATTCTCGCAAGCATTCGAAACCCGAATCAACCAATCAGAAGAAGTCAATTTACAGAAAATAAAATTCAATATGGAGATGATCTTCCGACGTTATTGTTAAAAACCAGAATTAAAAACGAAATTGAACGTGGAAAATTGTTGGAAGCGAAAGTGAAATCTGAAATTGGTGAACTCGTATCGGCCGAAGCAGTAAAAAATGCAATGTTTGCGAAAGGCAGAATTATCAGAGATGGAATGATGAATATTCCTGATCGCGTTTCATCTTTATTGGCTACAATCAATGATGCGTCACAAATTCACGAAATTCTCACCAAAGAAATTCGAGAAGTGTTGACGGAACTTAGTCGAGATGGTTGATGATATAGATCTTTCTCCATACAATGCCGGATTACGCCCCGATTCAATTTTGTTGGTTTCGGATTGGGCAGACGAAAATCGTATTTTGTCGCAAACTGCCTCTTCGGAACCAGGAAAATTTCGCACGGATCGAACTCCATATTTAAAGGAAATAATGGATGCATTGTCGCCATCGTCTCCAATCGAAAAAGTCGTTTTTATGAAAGGATCCCAAATTGGCGGAACTGAGGCTGGAAATAATTGGATCGGATATATTAACCATGTTCATTAATAGGTTTTTGCCACTTTTTGACAATGGAGTTTGAGATGCTGCAGGGCGCAAAAATTTAAATGTGAACATGGTTATTTATGAATCTAGAGAAGCAAAACCAATTTATGCCTTTGCAAACGATCATGCATTTTCGGCAGCGTATGCAATTGCTTCTGCGGCATTAAAAATTTTCGTCAATCGCACGTCAGGAATTGGAAGCATAGGCGTTATCGCAACACATTTAGATATAAGCGAATACGACAAAAAAGAGGGCATAAAATACACGACGATTTTCGCTGGCGATAAAAAGAACGATTTATCGCCACATCAACCTCTTTCAGACGACGCGATTTCAGATCTGCAAAAAGAAGTTAATCGTCTTTATGGAATGTTTGTTGCGGTGGTTGCAAGAAACAGAAATATCTCATCGGCTCAGGTCAAGGCTACTCAAGCGGCGACATATTTTGGCGCGGACTCGCTTTCGCTTGGTTTGGCAGATGAGGTTTGTGATGTTCGCCAGCTTAAAGCTGGACATAATAATGTTTTCAATAGAGGAGGAAAAAATATGGCAGAAGACATCGAAACGTATCACGCAGAAGTTTTGGAAATATCCAAACTCTGCAAATTGGCTCACGCAGAAAATAAAATGGCTGAGTTCATCGAGCAGCAATTAACGCCGGATCAGGTAAAGGAAAAATTGCTGGCATCAGTGAGTACTCAAAATGCAATCGCAGATCACGACAGTGAGATTATGAGTACGGTATATCATCAGGAAAAAATAGCTGAAAATCCAGTGATTGCAGCAGCCAAAGCTAGGTTAAATAAATAGGAGGATAAAAATGGCTATCGTAGAAAACAAAAACTTTGGCGATCTACTCAAATACGAAGCAGATAAAAATTACTGTCGCGAGGTCGTGACAGTTGCTTCCGGACAAAATCTAAAATTCGGAACCATTGTTGGAATAAAAACAGCAACGGATGAAGTGAAAATCGTACATCTGACAACTGGAGCACAAAATGAGGTGTTGGACGGAAGCGAAACAGCGGCTGGTGTTC
>BNWE01000238.1 GCA_025998595.1 Alphaproteobacteria bacterium
GCAACATATTCTTGGGCGAGGGGACAAATCCATCCTTCTCTGTGATCTTGCCCAGCAATTTCACGGTCTTGCGCTTGGAGCGCTTGGTCTCCTTGTCATATTGATAGGTGACTTCATACTTATAGTAGTGCCATTTGATCCGCTTTATGACCGTATGCGACTCTTTAAAACGAGAAACCCACTCCGGAAAACCCATATCTTCATCTCCAAAATATGCACCCCTAATTAGGCGCTGCTAAAAACAAACAATATCTTAACTATGATATCAAATTTTTTCGTAAGTTAAATGACGAAAATCAAAAAAAGGGGATAAGTTTTGGCGGAGTTAGCGCTTAAAGACACATCAGTCTTAGGTAACAGAGGCTATGATTCTCAAAAATTTGTGGACTCATTGGGGAAAAACAACTGCATTGCCGTTATCCCATCTCGCTCAAATTGCAAAGAAAAAAGAGAAATAGATATGTGTTTATACAAAGAACGACACCTTGTCGAGAATTTCTTCAGTAACCATGTTCACATTTAATTTTTTGCGTCTTGTAGCATCTCAAACTCCACTGTCAAAAAGTGGCAAAACCTAATTGATGAACATGGTTAGTAAAATAAAATGGTTCAGAAGAGTGTCTTCTAGATTCTGTAAACGTCATCTTCACATTTGTCTTTTTGTATATCGTCGGAGCCCTCATATGGCTGCGATAATTTCGCTAACAGAACCTATCCTCACCCAAAAATATTCATGAGGCAGCCCTGATCGCGCACCACTGGCGACATGCCGTAGAGAGATCTCCTGGTGTATCAACGCTTATGGGTGGATCAGCATCAACGACATCTATGCCAATAGTCATATTGTTTTCCAACGCTCGAAGTTGCTCGAGCTTTTCTGTTTTTTCCAAAATCCCCTGTGGCAATGAAACGAATTTCTCAAGAGACTCCGATCTAAAGCCATAAATGCCCACATGATGATAGTATAAACCTCCAAAAGGTACCGGTGATCTGCTGAAATATATCGCTTTTCCAAAAATGTCGCCGGAAACAATGACAGGTTTTACTACGCTCTCTCGGAGATACGAATCGTCTTTAATTGGAGTAGCAATTGTTGATATGTCACAGTTGCTTTTGAGTAACACTTCGTAACTTTTTTGAATGAACTCAGAAGCAACAAATGGCATATCTCCCTGAACATTTATTACAAAATCGTATTTGTTATGGGGATCGTATTCTTTATAGGCAGCGTATACGCGATCACTTCCGGACGGAAGATTGGGATCGGTTAATATGGCGACTCCTCCGGCATTTCGTATGGCAGAAGCAATTTTCTCTCCGTCGCAGGCTACAATTACATCGCCAACGTTTGCGGCAACGACACTCTGGTAAGTCCTCACAATCAATGGCAATCCACCTATATCAGCCAGCATTTTTCCCGGCAGTCTTATGGAAGCAACCCTTGCAGGTACGACTACTAATACATTCATGTTTTTATCCAGTATTAATGATGTGGTGCGGTCGAGAAGAATCGAACTTCCACGGATGTTAATCCACAGCGACCTCAACGCTGCGCGTCTACCATTTCCGCCACGACCGCTTAAAAAACGTCAGTGTGATTATGGATACCACAAATAAGGTTGCACCACAAGCATTTTCTGTGGTTGCACTTACCACCCCCAGGGTCTTTTAATTCTCCCCAAGAAGTAATAAAGTATTAATAAGTTTTATAGAGGCAAGAGAATGGCAACGTTAACAGAAATATTTTCAAGTATAGAGGATCCGCGGAATCCATCAGGTCGTAG
>BNWE01000239.1 GCA_025998595.1 Alphaproteobacteria bacterium
TGTAAAAAACGTAGCAATCAATCGTTTTTTGCTACTTTTTTGTGCATTTTTATGACGTGCAAGCTCGTCGAACAAGCCTCCCAAACATTAACTAAACATATCTCTAAAATTTTATGAAACGCCCGTGGTTTGAGATGCTGCAGGGCGCAAAAATTTAAATGTGAACATGGTTATAATCTTTAAATTAGCTCCTATTCGTGAACATGGTTATTGTTTATATCCTTTCGTTATTTATATTTGTAACTACGCTTCGTATTTTTTTGCCTCATGCCATTGTTGGCAACTGTTTCGCGTTTTTGGAGGCGGATGTGAGAACAAAAAAGATTTTCTAAACATAAATCCAGAGATCAGAAATTTTTGTTGTCCATATTTCGAGGGATGCTTGACAGCGATTTTGAGCCTGAATTTTGAGTGGCTGGCGGCGTGTTCTCGATTTATCTTGCATTTTAAATACCTGGGTCCGTTGGGTCCATGCTTGGGTCCAAAAACGGCTTCTAACTTATTGATTTTATTGGATAGGACCAAAAGACCAAAAGGCCCCGCGAAAAACAGTATATATGTATATTTAAATTTTTTGAGAATAGAAAAAAATAAATGCCTGTCAAACGAAATTTTCCAAAAGAACGCATATATAAAAGAAACCAAAGGATAATATACTATTATACCTTTAGGTATACTCTCCTCCAATTTACATGATACATAACATATATCTTTTTGTAAACAGATTATTTTAAAATTCACGATAATATTTTTCTTCATAATAATTATGCCTCAAAAATTCTGCTGTTAATTACGTACATTCTTTGGCGTTTTCCATTGATATATGGCAGCGCAGTCGCACGATCCTTGTTGCTGCCAGATTCCATAATTCCGAGATCAACCAGCAATTTTGTAACCGCTTTCAATGGGATGCCTTTGGCAATTGTGTTCTTGAAATACTCTGGGAATATGTAATAAACGTCTTCTAAAATGCCATCTGCTTCTGTTCGGGATTCAACAAAGCCAGCTCGTTCACCGAAAAAAGTGTTATCAAAAGTTTTGTGATTTGCTATCCGCTGAAAGCGAATGTGAGCGTATGTTTCTAGATAACTTCTAATTTGTGCCAACCACTGTTTTTCCTCTTGGTTTCCAAAGCCACCCTTGTCTCTGATCCAGGGCTTTTTCCTAGAGGCCTAAAGATTTCTGATAACTTTCAAAGCACCTCATGAAATTCATGGAATTGCAATATAAGGCCTTTCTGATATTTTCTTCTTTGTTGATCCTCATAATATTTAACGCAAAGTCGATGCATATGGAAAATATGCATGGATTAACTCGTTTTACAGTAAAATCTTCCCGGCACGTTGTATCTTTTCGGTGATGAAGTTTGTTTTCGATGAACCAATGTTCGCGAATACATTTTGCGTATTTTTCTGGCTCGAGCTTCCCATTGGAAACGTAGTAACTCGTTGTTATAGAAGGTTTTTCGTCGATACCAATTTCTTCTCGAAACCTTGTGCCCCTTATTATTTTTCTCAAAAAAGGCCATTCATCATGCCACTTGTTTAGCATCGGCAACGATTCGAAAATCTCGTATGTCCGTTGCTCGATACGCCCGTGTTCCTTATCAACATTATCGGAAATTACAACTGTGGGTTTATATGTTTGACAGCCGTGCTCTATTTGTTTCAGCAGACTTGGTTGGTTATTTTTTACCTGAGTTATCAGAATCGCTCCTGCTTTTTCAGCTAGTTCGAGAGTTTTTTTTGGCAATGAAGAGCATCGGC
>BNWE01000240.1 GCA_025998595.1 Alphaproteobacteria bacterium
CAGAAAAAACGATCAAGTGCTATGTTTTTTACGATTTAATGCACTTTGAGTCCTATGATAGATCAAGTGAATTGCTTGAAATATCAACAAAAAGAATTATTTAAAATTTTATGAAACGGCCGTGATCTCCGAGCAAAGACGGCCGAGTACACGATCTTCAACAGCTGAAGAAAAGTGCGGTGGTTGAGCATATACCTCCGGATAAAGCTGTTTGGGTAGACAATGCAATTATGGCATAGAAAAAATCCTTAAAAACGGAAACAAGGTAATAACCATGTTCACATTTAAATTTTTGCGCCCTGCAGCATCTCAAACTCCATTGTCAAAAAGTGGCAAAAACCTATTAATGAACATGGGTAATGATTCCACATAAAAAGCCACGAAAATGCAAAAAAAAGCTTCCACCTGAGGAAAAAGAGAAGCGAGAAAAGCTGTGGGCACAGCAAAAGGCCGATAATAAGATTATCTCTGGAATTAGAATAGTTGTTGAGCATGCTATCGGTGGGATAAAACGGTTTAGATGTATGACTGATCCATTCCGAAATAAGTTCGGTAAAGATGATCAGATGATAGTCATTGCATCAGCTCTTTGGAACTTGCATCTAGCCTGTTCAAAATAATAGACAAACTGGAAGCCTACCTCACTCTTTAACATAATCTTTAAATTAGCTCCTATTCGTGAACATGGTTAATATCTTCGCCACGATCACAAGTGCATCTCGCATACGTTTCGGAAGCTCGCGATAGCATTAGTGGAACCAACGTTACGTTGACTACCGGGCGATAACTCTTGATCTTCCTTTGTGATCAACAATCAATATGGCTGGTTGTCCCACACTCAGAGGAGAGTCCATTCCCTGCACAACGGTCTTTAGCTTACCGGAATTGAGTCTTACAATATACTCAAGTCCATCTTGAGACTTCAACCCCTTTTCGGCTAATGCTCCAGCAAGTCCACCAAGAATGGCACCTCCAGCAGCAGTGGCATAGCGAGCATTTCCACCACCAATAAAGGATCCACCGATTCCTCCAGCAACAGCTCCCATCATTGCGCCTGTATGGTTATCCTCCAGATAGTCGCCTTCTTCTATTGCAACCTTACGCACCTTCACAACCACACATTCGTATGTATCATTTGTCTCGCCTATTTTTCTTGCATCATAAGTTGATGACGAGATGTTTCTGGCACATCCAGAAATAAGCACCGTCAATCCACACAAAGCTATCGATAAAAGCAAAAACTTCTTCATAGTAACCACCTCCATATAACTGGCCAAAATAAAACATACGTATAGTATGCTTTAAATCTTAGAAAAAGTCAAGGGAATAATTACACTATCCTAGAGGCATTACATGGCTATTTCCTAGAGATTCAACGTTGTCGTGAGTGCTTCTTTTGGAGCTCTGGATCCATTGTTTGGTATCCATTTTTACCACAAACTAACAAATATTCGAATTTTTGTTACCGGTATGAATTTAACTAACAAGTGTGAAACTTGCAAGTCTATAACTCATTGCAGTCAGGGCTGCCTCATGAAAAATTTTGAGCAAGAACATCAGCAAGTACGGAGTCGTTCCAGCCTGCCATTTTTCTGAATTTTTTTATAGAGACTCTTTTATAATGCACACTATTTGTCTTCACGGGCGTTTCATAAAATTTTAGAGATATGTTTAGTTAATGTTTGGGAGGCTTGTTCGACGAGCTTGCACGTCATAAAAATGCACAAAAAAGTAGCAAAAAACGATTGATTGCTACGTTTTTTAC